>JAHEYD010000079.1 GCA_023251795.1 Nitrosotalea sp.
TCTAAAATGTTTTCTATTATCATCTTTTTTGGAGTGGGGTTGATTGCAGCAGAACCTATCTCAAGCCCAAGGCCCGGTTTTGTAACCCTTCCCACTCCTTCTCCTCCATCTATCTCTATTTTATTTGGTTTGTCTGTTAATGATACTTCGGTCCATATCTCCGCACCATGAGTAACATCAGGATCGTCACCTCCATCCTTTATCACTGAACATTTAGCACTAGTCTTTGTGAATTTACAATTTACAATTTTTATTTGAATTGATTTTTTTTTAGGGAGAGTAATATCTACAGAATCTACCTTTTTTTGATTAATAATAGCTAAAACTGCTGCCTTTGATCCTGCAGTAGCACATGTACCTGTAGTAAAACCAGTTCTAAGTTTTCCTTTTGGTATAGATTCATTTTCCACACTGAAAATTGTTTTTTCACGTATTAACCTTTATCAGTTCATTTTAGTATTCCAGAAAGAATTATCCACAACGCAATTACACCAAGACCGCCATAAAGTAGCACATGTGTAAACACATGTGATGTTGGTTTTTCTTGGTTGTGTTCATATGGTTGATTAAATTTTACACCAAAAGGATTCTTACTAAATCTGCCAAAATCTGATCCACTAAATTGTGATTCGTTATCGGTTTTATCATAATATCTCCAAAAGTTGACATATGTATATTCAATATCAACTTCTGATCTTTTATGACCCATCTTTTCTTCTCGCCTAAGAAACTGATATGCTTCAATAATCTGCTTAAATTTATCACCGTCCTTCTCATTCTTATTTCTGTCAGGATGATACTTCAAGGAGAGTTTTCTATATGCTGTTTTGATCTCTTTCTGCGAAGCTCCTCTTTGAATGCCTAAAATCTCATAACAATCTGAAGAACTTAACATACTATATCATACAATACCTTTAAAATTAATTTGTCGGGCATATCCTACTGCAATATGCTCAAAAATCGAACATTAACAATAGCTATTACTGGCGCAAATGGTTTTGTAGGCAGAAACGTAGGGCGTCTGTTTACAAAAAAAGGAATTCAAGTAATTAACATTGTACGTAAGAACAGAACAATCTCTGTACAATCTGGGACTCTGCTAATTTCAGATGATCTTTCTGAAAAGTATCTAGTTAAAAGACTAAAAAAGTGCACAGCACTATTACATCTCATCGGACAAGGCAAACAAACGGTTGAAGATGATTATGAAAAAGTGAATGTAGGTCTTACAAAAAATGCAATAAATTTATGCAAGAAAGCTGGTATTAAAAAAATAATTTATATCAGTGGTCTTGGTGTGCACAAAAACACTACTTTTGGATATTTTATATCAAAATTCAAAGCAGAACAAGAAATCATTCATTCTGGTCTTGATTATACAATTTTTCGTGCATCTTATATTTTAGGAAAAGATGATCCGCTATCACAAATTCTTTGTAAGCAAATCAAAAATGGGAAAATTACTATAGCTGGATCTGGAAACTATCGTATACAACCAATTTTTATAGAAGATGCAGGTGAAGTATTTCTACAATCTATTTTTAACAAAAAATTCTCCAAAAAAATTATTGATCTTGTAGGTCCTCAGACTGTTACATACAATTGCTTTATCAAAGATTCTATTTATAGAAAAAAAATTAAAATAGAAAAAATCAATCTAGAAGATGCTTATAGAAATGCATTACATGGAAAAAATAGTAACTTTGGCATAGATGATCTGAATATTCTTGTAGGAGATTATGTAGGGAATCACAAAAAATTACAAAAACTTACAAATATCAAATTTAGAACTTATAGAGAAATTTTAAAGGCCGGCTGCCTTTCTTAATATGTCTGCTTTGTCTATGTATTCCCAGCTAAACTCAGGTTCATTTCGTCCAAAGTGACCATATGCTGCTGTCTTTCTGTATATTGGTCTATTCAACTTTAGATGTGATATTATTGCAGCTGGTCTCATGTCAAAGTGTTTTCTTACCAAATTTTCAATTTGTTCTTCTGGAATTTTACTTGTACCAAATGTACTAACCATAAGGGAGATAGGTTCTGCCACACCAATTGCATAAGCCACCTGTACTTCACATCTATCTGCAAGACCAGCAGCAACTATGTTCTTTGCAATATATCGACACATGTAACAAGCAGATCTATCGACTTTGGATGGGTCTTTTCCAGAGAAAGCTCCACCACCATGTCGTCCCATGCCTCCATAAGAATCCACTATGATCTTTCTTCCTGTAAGACCTGCATCTCCTGGTGGTCCTCCAATAACAAATCTACCGGTTGGATTGACATGAACTTTAATTTTATCATGCCAGAATTTGCCACAAACAGGTTTGATTACTTTTTCAACAATGTCTTTTTTTATTTGTCCATTATCAACTTCTGGAGAATGCTGTGTAGAAATTACTATAGCTTCAATTCTTTTTGGTTTGCCATCTTCATATTCTACAGTAACTTGGGATTTTCCATCTGGTCTTGCCCAAGGAATTTCTTTACTTTTTCTTGCTTCTGCAAGTCGTTTTGTTAATTTATGCGCAAGTATAATTGGCATAGGCATAAACTCTTCAGTTTCATTTGTAGCATATCCAAACATTAGTCCTTGATCTCCTGCTCCTTGCTCTTTGTTTTCTGTGGATGATACTCCTTGAGATATGTCTGGACTTTGTGAATGCAGAGATATTAATACACTGCATGAATCCGCATCAAAACCATATGCTGGATTGTCGTAACCAATCTCTCGTATTGTTTTTCTTACCACGTCTTGAATGTCAAACTTTGCTTTTGAAGTTACTTCGCCTGCCACTACAACAATTCCAGTAGTAGTCATCGTTTCTATAGCAACTCTTGAGGCTGGGTCTTGTTTTAGAAATTCGTCTAAAAGTGCATCAGAAACTTGGTCACATATTTTGTCTGGGTGTCCCTCTGTTACTGATTCAGATGTAAAGAGATATTTTCTCTCCATTTGTAAAACCTATTCAGTTACAGTTCATTTTCAAGTTTAATGAAAAGAACATTGTTTCCTCTTACTATGACTCTACCATAATTTGCAATAACTTTACCATTGCTTACTTCTTCAGCATCAGTCATTATCAGATTCATGTATGAATCCACATTATTCATTTTACCCTTGTATTCCACTTCGTTTTTCAGCCTTACCGTGACTTTCTTATTGATGCCTTTTTGCAACGTTGTTAGTGGTCTTTTTGGTGGTGTTTGCGACAAACATAAATCACTTGTGAAGCACTGCTTGGGATCGGGAATAAAAGCCTTCCCGATCGTAACTTTGATCTAATATTCTTTAACTTCTGGTGTAATCTAAAGACTTGATGATTCAAACTGGTATTCAAAAATTGGACGAACTTCTTGATGGTGGTATAAAGCATGGAATTATAACAGATATTTTTGGTGCAAGTTCCACGGGAAAAACACAACTTGCATTACAAATATGCATTAATGCGCTTAGAAATGATGTAGAAATACTCTTCCAAGATACTACTGGTGGGTTCAGACCAGAAAGAATGCTCACACTCATCAAAACAAAAAACATGGATCCAAAACTGCTGGATCATGTAAGAGTGGGCAGAATAACCAACACCTCAGAACAGATCAACTATCTTGAAAAAATATCTGAAATTAAAAACATCGGTCTTGTTGTAATCGATAATGTTACAGATCTGTTTTCATTCGAATATTCTAAAGAATCGAACTTGTTAGAAAAACATGTTGTTTTTATGGAATACATGCATAATCTTGCATTTATTGCTATACAGAAAAAAATCCCTATTATTGTAACAAACATAGTTAGAAAATCAAATGACATGGAAAGAGAAAATCTTGATAGATCAATAAGCATGTATACTCATCAGAAAATTCATCTAACTAAAGTTAACCATAAGTATGTCGCACAAATTTTTCCATCTTTTGGTTCTAAGAAAGAAATTCATTACATGATTACACCGGCAGGACTGATAGATTCGCCTTAAGCTATTTATCACTGTGAACTATAACAAATTCATGGCAGATATTTTTGATTCCATACCAATCATCACTGTAATACTTTTTGGAATAGGCCTTTTTGGGGTAATGGTATACGAGCGAGCTAGAACAAGACAAAACCCGGAACCTCCTGCCTGAATCTGAACTTGAGGCCAAGTTTCATTCACTTGGTTTTAAAAACCTCACGTACATCCAAAAAAAAGCAATTCCTACAATTTTCCAAAAGATAGATTCACTAGTAATTGCACCTACGGGTTCAGGTAAAACTGAGACAGCAGTTATTCCTATATTTGCACGCCTTGCTAAATCCAAGAAACCTAGAAAAATAAAAGCGTTGTACATTACACCACTAAGAGCATTAAATCGTGATGTCTTTAGAAGGATTATAAAATATGCTGAAAATGAACACCTCTCAATTCAGATTCGTCACGGTGACACTACACAATCTACACGAAAAAAAATCACAGAATCTCCTCCAGATATTCTCATAACCACCCCAGAAACTCTCCTAATTTTACTTACACAAAAAAAGATACTTGACGCACTTTCAGAACTTGAATGGATAATCATAGACGAAGTCCATGAATTATTAGGAAATGAACGAGGTTCACAGCTTTCATTAAGTTTGGAAAGATTACAACTTAATTCAAAACAAGAAATAACTCGAGTAGGTCTGTCTGCAACGGTAGGTAACATTGATGAATCTGCTAAATTTGTCGTGGGAACAAAAAGGAAATGTAAAATAATTCAAGATAGTTCTATACGAAAATATGATGTGGAAGTCAAATACATAGATGGAGCAATATCTGATGTAGTTGACTACATAATTGAATATGTAACAAAAAATCATCCAAATTCTCCCGTTTTGCTTTTTACAAATACACGTGGAGAATCAGAATATCTTGCATCAATATTACGTGAAAAGACTACATTAAGAGTTGAATTACATCATGGTTCTCTCTCACAAGAAGTTAGAGAAGAAACAGAAGAGACATTAAGACATGGAAAGCCTGGAATTATAGTCTGTACCTCCTCACTTGAACTTGGACTTGATATTGGTTCTGTTGAACTTGTGATTCATTATGGTTCACCAAGACAAGTGTCAAAACTAATACAGAGAATAGGAAGAAGCAAACACAATAGAGATTCATCTGCAAAGGGTCT
>JAHEYD010000080.1 GCA_023251795.1 Nitrosotalea sp.
GACTTTTGCACTAGTTGAAAAAGAAAGCAGAATATGCTTTATTGTAAAGGATACTGCAACAAAACCAAAAATCATGGAAGCAGTCAAAATACTTTACAACGAAGAGCCGATGACGGTAAATACATGCAGATCAGTTTATGGCAAAAAGGCATTTGTCAAATTCCAGTCAGTTGATAAAGCAAGGGATCTTGCAACAAAGATAGGAATGCTATAATATGGTGCACTTTGAATCTCTTCGCATAATGGTGAGTTTGAATGGTTAAAGAGTTCAAGTATCGTGGGCTTTCAACAGAGGCTCTTCAAAGTCAGTCATTAGAGAATCTATTCCATCTTTTACCGGCTAGAGCAAGAAGATCACTCACTAGGGGTATCACCGACCAAAAACGGAAATTGCTTGAAGAAACAAAATTGGCAAAAGCAGGTAAACTAACCACACCAATAAAAACACACCTCCGAGATTTGATAATTTTACCATACATGATTGGAGTTACAATAAACGTATTTTCTGGAAAAGAATTTGTTCCAGTTATCATAAAGCCAGAAATGGTTGGCCATTACTTAGGCGAATATGTGATGACAAACAAAAGAGTAGTTCATGGAGCACCTGGTGTAGGAGCATCAAGGTCTAGCTTGTATGTTCCACTAAAGTGATTAATATGGCCGGATTCAAATACGCTTTTCAAAATTATGATAAAACAAAACATGTTCGTTCATCTCTTAGAGAAAAAACAATTTCACATAAACATGCACGTGAAATTGCAGTTGCAATAAAAGGGCTCTCGATTGAAAAAGCGCGAGGATATCTGGAAGATGTTGTAAAACTAAAACGAGCTGTAGCATTTAGACGATACCATAATGAAGTAGGTCACAAATCAGACACTGGAATTATGTCAGGGCGATATCCGCAAAAAGCTGCTGGAGAATTCATTAGATTGCTTGATAACCTAGAATCAAATGCAGAATACCGTGGAATGGATTTAGATAGACTTAGAATAATTAATGCTACTGTTCACAAGGGAAGAAAAATTCAGAGATTTACTCCGCGTGCAATGGGACGAGCATCACCAAAGATTGACATACTAACACATGTTGAGCTAGTAGCCCAGGAGATATGAGATGTCGTCTGTAAAAAACGTAATAAATGATAGCTATAAACTTATGCTGCTCAAAGATTATCTAAGAGTGGCAATCAAAGAAGCTGGATTTTCTGATGTAGATATACAAAAGACTCCGACAGGAACTCGAGTTGCACTTCATGTGACTAGGCCTGGAATTGTAATAGGTAGAAAAGGTTCTGGTATACGTGACTTAACTAAAGCTCTGGAAAAAGATTTTGATCTTAAGAATCCACAAATTTCTGTCGTGGAAATCGATAAACCCGAACTAGATCCAAACGTTATGTGTAATAGGATGTCACAGCACCTTGCAAGAGGTACTGCGTTTAGACGTGCTGTCATGTGGACTATGCAGACTATAATGAATGCAGGCGCAATGGGTGTTCAAATCACAATTTCAGGTAAACTACGTGGGGAACGTTCAGCTTTTGAAAAACACAGCAAAGGAATTTTGCCACGTGCAGGACACCATGCCAATGTCATAGTGGCCGAAGACATTGTTCACGTAGATACTAAAATGGGACTTATTGGAGTAAGAATTAGAATAGCAAGAAAAGAAAACTATATTCCAGAATTTGAATTCAAGACTGCTACAAAAGAAATACGTCAACCAAAGAAGAAAGTCGAAGTAGAAGAAGAAAAAGAAATTGTTATGATTGAAGAAATTCCAGAAGATCCAACAAAACCGCGAACAGAAAGTGAATTGATTGAAAAAGAAGAAGAACACATCAAAGCTGTAGAAACATATGAAGAAATTGAAGAGGAATTAAAGTAATGACACGATTAAAGATGAAAACAGTAAGAGAATTTAATGAAACTGATCTTAAAGATAGGCTTGGACAACTACGCACAGAACTTGCTAAATTACGTGTTGAATCATCAAAAGGAACGCTGAGAAAAGAAAATGGAAAGGTGCGTGCAATAAGAAGAGACATTGCAAGAATGCTGACAAGATTGGGAGAGATGAAAAAACAATGATTACCGCTGAAAACATTGCATTACATGAATTAATTGGGCTTGATACGGAGATTACACATTCTTCTAACGCACAATCAGTTGGAATTAAGGGCAGAGTAGTTGATGAAACAAAGTCTATGTTTGTTTTGCACACGAAAAACGGAATCAAGAAATTCCCTAAAGAGAACACAATTTGGCGATTTTCTCTTGGTAATAATGATATTATGCTGAATGGAGATATGCTAACAAAAAGATCACACGAAAGGATGGGAGGAAAGGCATGACAAGAAACATAGGAATATCAGTTCAAGCACCAAAAAGTGAATGCTCCGATCACCTCTGTCCCTTCCATGGGAGACTATCAGTTAGAGGTAAACTAATCGAGGGTAAAGTAGTCAGCTCTAAAGCACCAAAGATGATTGTAGTTCAACAAGAAGCTCCGAAATTCATAACCAAATTCAAAAGGTATGCTCGTAGTCAAAGTAAGATTCATGCATACAAGCCATCTTGTATTGATGTAAAAGAAGGTGATGTTGTTCTTACTGCTGAATGTAGACCGATATCAAAGAGTGTTTCATTTGTAGTAGTGGAGGTTGTGTCATAATGGCAGCAACAAAGAGCCGTGCAGTTTCTGCAAAAGGAGTACAAGAATTCCGACCATACGTCACAAGAGTATTACCACTTGGTGCTCAAGTAGTATGTGCTGACAACACTGGTGCAAAAATATTGGAAATAATAATGGTGCAAAAGACCAAGACTAGGGTCGCTAGATATCCCTCGGCAGCTGTTGGTGATTTTGTTAATGTAGTTGTTAAAAAAGGGCCAGGAGAGCTTAGAAAACAGATCTATGGTGCAGTTATTGTCCGACAAAAATATCCAATAAAGCGACTAAACGGAGTTAGAGTTACTTTTGAAGACAATGCTGCCGTACTTGTTACACCTGAAGGAGAAATCAAAGGTACTGAAATCAAAGGTCCAGTCGCAGCAGAAGCTTCAGAAAAATGGCCAAGAATAGCAAATCTTGCATCTATGGTGGTATAATAAAATGAAACCAACAATAGTTAGAAATCGACAGATATTCCAAGCCGCGCACCACACACGAAGCAAACAACTTGGCGCTACACTCTCAAAAGAATTAAGAGAAAAATATGGAAGGCGTAGTGCACGCGTGATCGAAGGTGACACTGTACGAGTTATGCGTGGTGAATTTAAGGGAATTGATGGTAAAGTAACCCAAGTATCAACTGAAAAAAATAGCATAGCAGTAGAAGGAATAAAACGTGAAAAATTGAAAGGTGGAAATGTTGACATTTACATTCATACGTCCAATGTTATGATAACTGGAATGAACCTTGATGATAAATGGCGTCAAAATAGATTAGAAAAACAAAAGATAAAAACACCAAAAGAAAAACCCGTGGAGGTTCCAAAAGAAAAACCACAAGAAAAACCTCTAAAAACAACGGAACCAGTAAAAGAAAAATCGACAAAACCAACAAAGACTATAAAAGAAAAACCAAAAACAGCTAAAAAAGAAACAAAACAAACAAAAAAGGCAAAGCCAGTGAAAAAGGAGAACAAGTAATGGTAAGCATAGCAGGTAGCAAGAAATTAAAAAGACAAATGTCTCCAATCTTCTGGGGCATTACAAGAAAGGATGATCGATTTGTTGTAACTGTTAGACCAGGAGGACATTCAAAACATACTGCTATTCCAAGTGCTGTGTTTATTCGTGATATTCTAAAATTAGCTACTACCCTAAGAGAAGCAAAATCTGCTATTTATGGTGGGAAAATCAAAGTAGATGGTATTATACGAAAGTCACTTCATCATGGAATCGGTCTTATGGATGTAGTTGAACTTGAGGGGTTATCTGATGTGTACAGATTGGTACCAAAAAATTCGATGGTATTACAACCAATTACGATAAATTCTGCAGAAAAAACAAAGAAGCTTGTCAAAGTAACAAGCAAGGTCACAATAAAAGGTTCAAAGACGCAACTTGGTTTTCATGATGGACGTTCTCTTATCTCTGACACCAAAGTAAACGTAGGTGATACATGTGTAATGCAGATACCGGAACAAAAAATTCTCGATGTAATTAAACTAGAAAAAGGCTCACAAGTCATAGTAACAAGTGGGATTAACGCAGGCCACATAGGAAAAGTTGATGATATTAAAGAAGGTTCATTTGTTCTCCCAAAACGTGCTGCCGTAAACATTGGCGAAAGAGAAATTGAAATTCCAACAGATCTGATAATGGCAGTCGGTAAAGACAAGCCTGTAATACAAATAGAGTGATAAGATGTCGCAGAAACTTGAAAATCCGATGAAGAAAATTTCAATTGCCAAAGTAGTCCTAAACATGGGGGTTGGAAAATCTGGCGAACCAATTGAACAAGCAAAACGAGCTTTAGAACAGATTGCTGGACAAAAACCAAACTCACGTAATGCTAAAGCTACTCAAAGAGATTGGGGAGTTCACAAAGGTGAACCAATAGGTGTGGCTGTAACCCTTAGAAGACAACCTGCAATTGAACTTATCAAAAGACTCTTTACTGCAAAAGGAAATCAGATAAAAGGCTCTTCATTTGATGATTTTGGAAATCTATCATTTGGAATAAAAGAACACATAGACATTCCTGGAGTAAAATATGATCCTCAAATTGGCATTTTGGGATTAAATGCTTCAATCTCATTGACAAGACCAGGTTTCAACATTAGATTTAGAAGCAAACACAAGGCAAGTGTAGGCAACCATCACAGAATTACAAGCGAAGAAGCAAAGGCATTTCTAACGAAAGAATTTGGAATAGAGGTAGTGTAAAATGGTAAAAAATCGTGATTACAAAGTAACAGGAAGAACCGTACACAAATTCGGTAAAGGCTCACGTTGGTGTAAACGATGTGGAGACTATAATGCAGTCATTCAGAAATATGATTTGGATCTATGTAGGCGTTGCTTTAGAGAAGTTGCTGTATCACTAGGGTTTAGGAA
>JAHEYD010000081.1 GCA_023251795.1 Nitrosotalea sp.
AGAATCGAAGGCAGCTTTTGGAAAGGCTGCGTTGTTTGTAGAAAAATTTCTTCCAAAAATTAGACACATTGAATTTCAATTGTTAAGAGACAAACATGGTAATGCTGTACATGTATTTGAACGAGAGTGCTCAATTCAGAGAAGACACCAAAAACTTATCGAAATGTCTCCTTCCCCTGTTGTTGACCAGAAGACACGCAATGAGATTGGAAAGCTGGCTGTAAGTGCAGCAATTGCAGTTGATTATACTAACGCAGGAACTGCGGAGTTTCTAAGGCTTGATGATGGAACATTTTATTTCATTGAAATCAACGCACGACTCCAAGTGGAACATCCTGTAACGGAACTTGTTTCGGGTCTTGATCTGGTAAAACTTCAGATAGATATTGCGAACGGTGAAGAAATACCATTTAAACAAAAAGATTTGAAGCTAAGAGGTTGTGCAATTGAATGTAGAATAAACGCAGAAGATACTTTTCTTGACTTTGCACCATCAACGGGCCTAATTCCAGATGTAAACATCCCATCGGGTCCTGGAGTTAGAGTGGACACATATCTTTATCCAGGTTGTACTGTGTCTCCCTACTACGATTCCCTTATGGCAAAACTTGTGACTTGGGGAGAAACCTTTGAGGAAGCTAGACGAAGAGTGCGATTAGCACTTTCAGAATTTTATATCGACGGTGTCGAGACCTCAATACCACTGTATAAGACAATAATTGACAGTGAGGAATTCATCAAGGGAGATCTGTCTACAGACTTTCTTGATCGGTTTAAGATTTTGGATAGACTACGCGATGATATAAAAAAGGACGCTCTAAGCAAATCAGATGCAGCTCTTGCAGCAGCAATAATACATTCTGAATTTCTAAAAAATATGACAAAACAATACAGAACTAGCAGCATACGCTGGAAATCGCAATTGGATGTACCACAAAATTGAAACTGAATATAGAAAGCCTAGATCAAAAATTTGATGCCAAACTAGTTCAAATTCTTTCGAATAATGAATATGTGATAACCATACAGGGAAAGGAACGGCGACTCAAGATTCTCAACATGGGTTATGATAAGACTGAGTTTATGCTGGATAATGAATATCATTTTGCAAAATATGCAGAGAATACCACTGCCAAGATGACAGTAATCATAGACGGTGTACGCATAATCTTTGATAAACACACAGATCTGGATAAGATAGTTTACAAAAATTCTGGAATGGTATCTGGGGGCGAATCTCAAGTAAACTTGCGAAGTCAGATCCCTGGAAGAGTAGTATCAATAAACGTGAAGCTGGGAGATAAAGTAGCAAAAGGCGATGTCATCTGCGTTCTAGAATCTATGAAGATGCAGGTCTCAATCAAATCACACAAGAATGGTATAATAAAAAGTATGAAGGTAAAGGAAGGAGCATCTGTGGCAAAAAATGATGTTCTAGTGGAAATAGAGTGACAAAATAATTTTATTCAAATTATTTATAACTTTCAATTGAATGGAAAAGTTACATCTAAAGTATAAATTAATAAAACAAGATTCCAAATAAAATAAAAAAGAGAAATTACTTTCCTTTTTTTAGAAAGTCGATTATTTCTTGGTAGTTTGGCTCGATAAGAGGATTGTCAGAAACCCATTTGTATACTACAGTTCCACTCTCATCGACAATAAACACTGAACGCTTAGCTGCATCATATCCCTTCACGTGCAAGAGATCTGGCATTAGTATATCATAATCTCGTATTGTTTTGCTCTTGTAATCCCCCAACACTGGGAAGTTCAAATGGTTTGCTTCTGCAAATGCTTTATTGGCAAACGGGCCATCGTTACTTATTCCAATTACCTGTGCGCCAAGTTTTGACATCTGGTCCCATGAGTCACGGAAAGTACACATCTCTTTAGTACAGACAGGTGAGCTTGCAGCTACAAAGAATGAGAGTATTACTTTTTTCCCTCTAAAGTCATCTAAACTTCGCATTTTCAGTTCAGTATCTACCAAGGTAAAACCCGGAGCCTTGTCGCCTACGCTTATAGCCATTGAAAATGTATTGTAGCTGTCATATATCAATCATTAAGATTCTAGCAAATAACAAATTTACAGTTTTGAAATTTGCTCATAGAATATGATAGGATTAATTGTTGTAATTCTTTTGCATAAATTCTTTTTTTCCAGAGTAAGATTTTACTTTGCCACAATATTAAGTCTAAATTATTATGAATGATCGGTAAATGTGCATAGATTTTTATACTCTGCGAATGGCTTTTTAGCTACTTTGGTAGGCGAGATAGCTGGTAGCTTTAGTCCAGTTGTTCTGATGTTTGGATTTGCAATTGTAGCAACGGCTCCCATTCTATTATTATCTAGAATGATTGCACCAAGACGAAAAAGCAGTCCGGTAAAGTTTCTTCCGATGGAATGTGGGCAAGTTCCATCTGGTGAAGGAAGAACGCACTTTATGATGCAATATTATGCGTATGTTTTGATGTTTGTAGTTTTTGATGTGATGTCCATTTTCCTGTATGCATGGGGTAGTACATTGCTGAATCTTCCCAAAACCGCTACGCTTCCAATTATAGCATTTTTGGGAATAATGTTTGCGTCGTTTGCCTTTGCTCTATATCAGTCAGGGAAGCGAAACATTTGGTAAGTTTTAAATCAATAACAGACTATACAAAATTCAGGAGGAACAGCATTTGCTAAAAGAACTGGCTACACCAAACGCGGTCAATGTATTTGTAGGAAAGTTAGGTGATGTTCTCATAAGAGCAGTTGGCAAACCCCTGGAATATGCAATTGACTGGGGTAGATTGTGGTCTCTATGGCCCGTGCACATAGAAACCGCATGCTGCAGTGTTGAGTTCGGTGCCGCATCAGGTCCAAGATTCGATGTCGAAAGGTTTGGAATCATAGAAGCCTTTGGCTCTCTAAGACAATGTGACTTGGTTGTGGTACAAGGAACTATCACCAGAAAAATGGCACCACGTTTGAGGATGGTATACGACCAGATGCCAGATCCGAAATATGTAATTGCTATGGGTGCGTGCGCAATCACGGGAGGATTGTACTTTGACTCCTACAATGTACTTCCAGGAATTGATGGCATAATTCCAGTGGATGTTTACATCCCAGGCTGTCCACCAAGACCTGAAACTCTTATACAAGGATGCATACTACTGCAAGAAAAAATTAAGAGAATGAAGGTAAAGTAATGAGTTCTGATAAAAAAACCGATGTCGAGCCTAGTGAAACTGTAAGTAAGGAAACTGGTCTAGACGTAGGAAAGGAAACAAAACCTGCACCTCAAAAAGGAGCTGCTTCACTACCAGAAGCAAAGTTCGAAAAATCCTTGGCAGATAAGATAGTTTCAAAGTTTGGTAGCAAAGCAACCATTGCTTTTGTAAGACCAAACAGGATTAGAGTGAACACAAAAAAAGAAGACATTTTGGATATCGCATCTTACATTCGTGACGAATTGAAATTTGATCATGCTGAGTCTGTGGCAGGTGTAGATTATCCTCGCACGAAAGAAATCGAGGTGGTTTATCATCTAGGTTCATACACCGAACCACAGCTTGCAAAACAAATACTTAGCTTAGCAACTAGATTGCCAAGGGAAGACGTTCCAAATCCAGGCAACGATAGAACAAGAATGTCCTCATTAAGAGACATATTCTATAGTGTGGAATTTCATGAAAGAGAATGTTTTGAGATGCTTGGAGTATACTTTGAGGGGCATCCAGATAATAGAAGACTACTATTACCGGAGGACTGGGCTGATATTCCACCCCTAAGAAAGGATTTCAAAATAAAGGGAAGATAAAATGACAACGCAACTTCCACCTGGAATGCAACTTGAGAAAGTGGATGACAGAATCATGACACTAAATGTTGGACCACAACATCCTGGTTCAGGTCATATGAGACTTATCATGAAGGTCGATGGCGACTTTATCGTTTCATGTGATCCAGATCCTGGTTATGTTCACCGCGGCGAAGAGAAAATGGCTGAATACAGAAATTACATACTGAATATTCCACATCTTGAAAGACCAGTAATTCATGACTCTTGTAACATTTTGTATCCATACTGTCTTGCGGTTGAGGATCTTTTAGCAATCGAAGTACCTGAAAGAGCAAAATACATTCGTGTTATAGCATCCGAGCTTAATCGTTGTGTTTATACCCTGTACTGGCTTGCCATCTATGGTATCTTTCTTGGCCATTCCACGATGTTTATGTGGCCAATGGGTGACAGAGAGCTGTTTATTGATCTCTTAGAGGCAATGTCTGGAGCAAGGGTCACTCATGCATATTTTGTTCCAGGTGGCATAAGAAATGACATACCAGCAAATTTTGAAGAAAGATGTCTTAGACAAGTAAGCTATTTTGAAAAGCGATTAAAAGAGTACGAGGACATTTTCTATCAGAATCCTGTTTTAAAACAGAGAACAGAAGGAGCAGGAATTTTATCTAAAATTGACGCGATTCGTCTTGGCACAACAGGTTCTGTGCTTCGTGCCTCTGGCGTGGACTTTGATGTAAGAAAGAAAGAACCTTACGATGTTTATGAGAACTTGGATTTTGAAACACAGGTACTCACAGAAGGTGATTCGTATGCAAGATCTCGAGTACCATACTTGGACATGCTAGAAAGTTGTAGAATAATAAAGGATGCTCTAAAAAAAATGCCAAAATCTGGTTCGGTCCGAACTAAACTAAAACCCAATCCAAAGGGGGGAAATGATGAAGCTTATCGGAGAGTGGAATCAGGGCGAGGTTCTCTTGGGATGTATATTGTCTCTGACGCAAAAACGGAACCTTACAGGCTGAAGATAAGCGTAGGCTCATTTAGAAACTTGATCTGCATGCCATATCTTTTGAAGGGAGAGAAGCTAGGAAACATGCCAGCTGTTTACTGGAGTCTTAATTACTGGCCTGTGGAGGCTGATAGATAAATGTCTACAATCGCACCTGATTTTAGATTAAGCAGATTTGTTGCATCC
>JAHEYD010000027.1 GCA_023251795.1 Nitrosotalea sp.
TCCTGAGAAATTTATTGCTAGTAGCGCCACAGCTACTATAAGAGCACTTCTGGTAATTACCTCGGACCTGCGTGCTTTCTTCCAAAACATTGGATTCCTTTCTTTATCGAAAGTATAAAAGACATTGTATCATATTAGGTAATTTTTATGATACAACATGAAACGATAAAGTGTTATATTGTATAATATTATGATACTAACGTAAAATGAATATTTTATATCATTCTTGCCAAATTTATCGACTTGTTTTCATTCAATCTAAGAACATTGATCTGATGAAAGTGAGGTCATTCATTTGAAAAATCTGGAAGCACCTACGAAATTAGTAGAAGATAAGCCCAAACTATCTATTTTTAAGACCTTTAAAACAAAAAGGGACGAGCTTACAGGTGAAGCAATGCGGCAGAGATCAATTATCGCAAATCTTGCAACTGAAACAAGACACATAATGAATACGAGAACATCTTTGGCACATAAGGTTGCAGAAAAGAGTAATACGGTGTGGCAAAATGTGTATTCTGGAATTTTTAGAGATCTTGATGAAATCTTAGTTCCACTGGGAATTGTGGAAGAGGCAGGGAGGTTGCCCTTAAAACGTGGACCAAAGGCTTTGCAAGAACATGGCGTACCATATTACAAACTCACAGAAAGTGGTATGTTAGTAGCTGCATCTCTTGATGAACTAAAAGATGAAAGAATTAAAATTCTTAAAAAATTCTTTGAGAGTTATGATGTGAAAGAGGAAGAATTCAAAGAAGTGATTCTTACACTCTTGAATGTTGCGCCAAATTTTGTTTTCACATTACTCAAAAAATACATAGAATCACATGTTAATGGCGAGATAGACAAGATTATTCCGTTTAATTCAAATCGTTTGAGGTATGCTCTTAATGGAACAATGGCAATCTATGTAGAACTTTTAGATGGATTTTCCACCTTGACAAATTCTGATCGTGAATCTGTTATCAATTTTTTCCGGTCTCACCTCATCTCCAAACATTAAAATCCTTACTCAAAAGAAGTTATTTGAATGGGCATAGGAGCTCCTCAGAAAATATTTGGTTCTGTAAAATCTTTTAGTGCCCGTGGTAGGCTTCTTTCAAAGGGAGAATTGCAAACATTAGCTGAATCACGAAACTTGGACGAACTTGTAACAAGAATAAAGAGTACTACATACATTAATGCTGTTTCAAAGATTACAAAACCAATTACTGCAGAAAAAATTGAATCTGCCCTTAGAAGTCACCTAGCAGATATCCATTATTCTCTTGCAAAATCTGTAGGTGGTGGTTCTAATGTACTTAATGCGTACTACATGAAATTTTTTATCTGGAATTTGAAATTAATTTTCAAAGGTAAAGTCTTGGGAAGATCATATGAAGAAATAGAACCTTATGTAAACCTGCATGCAGAGGAGTTGGTAGGACGACGTGATATGATAGTAAAAGCACTTGTTGCAAAAGACATGGAAGAGGCAGTATCAAGTCTAACGACAAGTGAATTTGGTGAAGAAATTGCAAAAGCTGTTTCGCTATACAATGAAAAGAAAAATCTTCAGGTATTTGATACATATTTAGACAAAGTTTTTTACAAACAATTAGACAGAGCATTAAAAGCATCAGGAGAACATGATCTAGTCCATCTAATAGGAATGGATATTGATTTTTATAATTTACTTAGTATTCTACGTGGAAAATTCTGGGGACTTGATGAACAGCAGATACAAGATCTTATAGTAACTCATACACCATCGGCACCAAAGGATTTGCTTGGCAGAATGATAAGTGCAGAATCAGTGAAAGATGCAATGTCAGAACTTTCAAGTACAGTTTACAAAGATTTAGTTCCACAGAAAGACAATGTAATTGATGCATTATCAGAATTTGAAAGAGCTTTTGAGCTTGCTATTTACAAAGCAATCAATAGAACTTTTACTAAAATGTTCAGCTTTGCAACAGTGATTGGAATTTTAAAACTAACAACATATGAAATAAGAAATATATCAGCAATTGCATTTGCGGTAGAGCAACAGATACCTGTACAAACAGTGATGTCAAAGCTTGTTATAGCGGAATAGCAGTTTTTTGATAATTGATGAATTCTATATGAGAATTTATGATTTTTGTTATTTCATTGATTTTGTATGAAAAAAATTTAGTTTCTAATAATCATGGATTATCGCGTAGACAATCTGAATGAAATATTTAGAAAAAAACAAGAATTGACTGTTGGTGTAATAGTTAACACTTTATGGCTAAGTACATTTCTTGCTTTAATACTCAGTTCTCTCTCTTGCCATATACATGGGAATCTATTCTTTACAAGGAATATTCTGTTAGGTGTTGTGATTGGTTTTGGATTACAATTTGTAGGTCTTGCTTATTCTAAGAATATCTCAGAGAGCCTTTTACGAATGATTAGCTAAATATATTATAGCCAGGACTTCAAGGATACCCTACCTTGATGGGAGATAGAAACTACAGGCGTATTATTACAGATGTTATAAAACGCATGAGTCATGATATAAAACCAGAAACTGAAAAGGATAATAAAATAATACAATTTTCTGAAGTCATAAGATGTTTACGTCGTTCATATTTTGATCGAGTAGACCCAATAGAACAAAAGGGATTGAGATTTTTAGACCTTTTTAGAGAGTTGATGAGAAAAATGCCATATGGAGCGGTGAATGGTGAATTCTCTGTAGATAATATTAAGCTAAAAATTTATGCTGAAATGATAATTGATGATGTGGTCATAGTCTTTCGTCCAGTACCAAAACCACCAGAAAAACTGATTCCAAGTGATGCACTGTATCTGAATGCATGTCTATGGATTCTTGATAAAACAGATGGTATCGTATTGTACTTTGCCGATAATGGTGATGAGGTATCATTTTCTTTGATTCGAGAGAGCAAGATGTTTGAAGAATCCATACGTAGAGTCAGAATTTTGAATAACTTGCTTGAAGAGAAGAAAATCCCTGTCCTAGAACCATCAACGGAGTGTAATACTTGCCAATATTATGAAAAATGTTATAGTGTAGAGAAGAAACAAGTAACTTTGTCATTAGAATCTCTACTAGGTTTTAAGGATAAAGAGGAATAAAAAAGTTCAAAGGGAATTTGTTCCCTATTCTGAGCTAGGAATTACAGCCGTGTGACCTTTGCCGCGTATTGCAAATAACAACACACCAAAGGCAATGAAAACGCCTGTAGTTATTTCATATGCTATCATTAAGTCTGCCATGTAAAGGAATCTCCTTTCTAGAATCTTATATAATTTATCTAAATAAGTTTCATTTTATACAAATAATCTAAATTTTGAAATTTTATGATATAAAAGACAATTTTCTATCTAGTAAAATCAAAAACTACAGAATCTGCCAATCCACTAAATGCAGATGTGGTACTATAGAATGCTTCACCTTTGATCCTCCATTCTGGAGTACCTTGTTGTAATGTTGACCAAAATTCTGGATTATTTCCAGTGTTTTTTATTGTTATTTTGTTGTGCACAGCAAGTGAGGAATCAGACAAAACTGTGTAATAGTTTGAACTTGTATACTGCCCAGAGAGTCTTTCTCCAATTTCTCCATATCCTACTTTAATACCGTTTTCAAAAATATCAAAACTTATCATTTCTAGCAAGATTGGTTTATTGTTTGGATTTAAAACGTCAAATTTTAATTCTAATGTAGCATCTTTTTCAGAGACAGATAAAACAGAAATGTCATTTAGTTGAACAACTAATGGTTTAATTTCTGAAGAAATTGTATTTAGACTTCCGGGAAGTTCAACATCTTTTGGCACTATATTCTTCAAAAAATCGGAACCTGGCAGTACTGAAACAACTAGAACGATTACAGCAAGAATTCCCACTGCTACTCCAACCAGAGGTTTTCTGTTCAATGGCCTAAGGAAGTTCATTCTTCTCTTAAATGTTGAGTTGAAAAGGCTTATAGTTAAAACTTTAGAAAATAATTTTGTGCAGTATCATCAAGCAGTTAGAATAGGTCAAGAAAGAGCAAGAAAATCTCAAATGAATCTTTTTACTCATGCAGGATTTGCCATGTTAACGCTTACTGTAAAAAAATCAGAAGGAAAATTTGTTCCAGTTGGAGAACAGGAATTTGTTGCAGTTGTTGACAAACATGATGGATGGGTTACAGTCATAGTGGATGAAGAAGGATATGCAAAAGCACAGTCTAAGGTTTTAGAAGAAAATGACGCGCGTGAGATTTTGAAAAAAGCTGTTGCTGCAGGTATTCCTGAATATACAGGAAAAGTCAGGCTAGTATAATTTCGGTTCCTTCTGGAGAACCTTTTATCGCTTTTTCCAAGGTTCTGATATCTGCTTTTATTATTCGTGTTTTAATTTTTGATCTTTCAATCACTTTTAATGCTACAATATCCATCAAGTCATAACCACCTGCGAGTGATTCTTGATGTACAAGCATCTTACGAAGTTTTGTAAGCTCGATACGTTTGAATTTTTTTGCATTCTTATTTTTGTTAGGATCTGAATCATAGATTGCGTCTACATCTGTCGCATTCAAAAATATTGAAGCGCGAACTTTTTCTGCGATAAGTGCAGCTGTTGCATTTGTGCTCTGACCAGGATGTAGACCACCTGTTATTACAATAAGATCACTATCAGCTGCATGTGTTACTTCCTTTAGATTAGTAGGAGGATGTGGGTATGCTTTGTCTTGCATTGCATAAATCAAGAGTTTTGCATTTAATCTTGATACTTCAATTCCTAATTCGTCTAATGTTGATTCATCAGCACCAGATGACCTAGCATGTGTGATGTAATGTCTCGCAATTTTGCCTCCACCTGCTACTATAATTGGTTGACAAAACTTGCTCATTCTTACAAAAAATGCAGCATAATCCTTTAAGATTTTAGAGTCATCAAAACCAAACAACTTTCCAGATAATTTTACAACAATTCTTTTTTTCATGATTTGTTTTCACCAAGGATGATCTGCGCTGCAATTTCAACCTTTTTTCTATTTTTTTCTGCAGTATAAACTCGTAACATGTTCATAAAACCTGAGATTGCAGACACTAATGGGATCTCAGAAATTGGGAGCTCATAACCTTCCTTTTGCATAGAGCCTTTTTTTGATGTTAGTATTATTGATTGAGATTCTTTTTTAGATGGTGTGAGTGGAATAGTTGGCGTTGTTGATATATCTATGAAAATCTCGGATTCATCTACCTTAGATTTTCTAGAGATTTCTTTTTTTATCTCAGATGATTTTGCGCCAAATCTTTCTTTACGTGTAAGAATTTTTTCAAATACACATTTGAGTAATCGACGGTTCTGATAGTCTTTTGCAAGTTTACTTGCTCTTTTTAGATCGGGTGATTTTTGTGGTAATGATATTAGTTTTGATATAACAAATTCATCTGTCAGTTGAATGTATTTATCAAGATCGTATGAAGTAAATTCAAGTTCATTATCTGCAAGACTCATTGATTCAAGTAACATCACTTCGGCCGATCGTACAGTTTTGTGGAAGTAAACAGCCTTGAACATTTGATATCGTGAAATCATCATAGATTCAAATGAATAAAGAGATGATCTATCAAGAGAAAGTTTTTTTTCATAAACTCCAAGAGACTGAACTATTCTTTTAAAATCGATTTTTGCGTGTTCTGCACCTGTAAAGTATCCATCTCGTGGAAGATAATCCATCATATCTGCGCTCAATCCACCTGATATGATCTCATTCATGAATTGATGTCTAGAATTACCAAATGCAAGTTGTGTTAGAAACTTCTTATCAAAACCAGATTGTGAGAGAAAATCTCCAATTTCTGTCTGAAGTATAAGCTTTTTACCAATTTCTTCGTGTGTGATTTTCTTTTTCTTTTGTAAAACTTCTTCAAAAAGATGAGAAAATGGGCCGTGACCAACATCATGTAAAAGTCCACCGAGTCTGAGATTTGCTACATCATCTGAATTCAGAAATCCTTTATCTTTAAGCACACTAGCTGCCTGACCAGCTATGTGCAACACCCCTAGAGAATGTTCAAATCTTGAATGCTGAGCGCTTGGATAAACAAGATGTGCTCCTGCAAGTTGTCTTATTCTACGTAGTCTTTGAAAGACAGCTGTGTCAATTACATTGATCTCAGGTTCATAAATTCTGATAAAGTCATGAATCGGATCAACTATCTCAAGATATTTTTTTGTCATTTCTTCATTTAAGATATCGTAGAGCAACTTCCATTACATTTTTGTGAACTTGTAATTTAGTTTGAGATGCATTTACTATTTCCCAGCCAAGCTCTTTTGCTAGAGTTCTATAAGTGTGAACAATTTTTTGTGCAAACTCTTTATTCTTTTCAAATTTGTCACGCTGAATTTTTTTACGGTCAAAGGATTCTTTTGGTTTCACGTCAAGGACTATTACTAGATCTTCTTTTGGAAGACCTGCGTCAAGATTTGATAGCCATTCTAATTCAAGCCCATTTGTTATGCCATAAACTAGATTTGATTGATAGTATCTGTTCATTATCAGTACATAGTCTTTTGAGAGAGCGTCCTCTATCTCTTTTGATTTTTCCCATCGGTTAGCAGCAAGGAGACAGTGAATTACTTGTGGCGGAAATTTTCTCTTTCCACTTAGATAGTATTTTATTTCTTTTCCTATAGGAGTAGAATAATCAGGAAAGCTGAAAATTTTGCATTTTAGTTTTCTAGTCTTTAAGGCCTTGGCAAGAAGTTTTGATTGAGTTCCTTTTCCTGCTTGGTCAAATCCTTCTAGAACTATTATCATCAAATTGTAATTAATAGAGTTCTAGATAAATTATGGATCTACAACGTTTATAACTAAAAAACACTTTATTACACAAAGATGGGTCTAGTATATCATATGGCCAAAGAAGTTTTAAAGGAAATAGGCAATAAATCACGAGAGTTTTACGAGTTTGTATTACCACCTATAGATATAATGTTAGATGATGATAGCTTGATCGTCACAGTAGATTTACCAGGTTTTGATAAGAAAGATATCAAATTGAGAATAAATGGAAATATTCTTTCTATAAATGCAAAAAGGGAAACAGATCATGATGGAACAATGATCTGGCATCAAAGACCACATGAGGTTGATAAAAAAATTAGGCTCCCAATAGATGTGAAAGAAGGTGAAGAAGCTGTTGGTTCAGCTAAATATCTTCACGGTGTTCTTACACTAAAGATTCCCATTAAGAGCGGCAAAGACATAACAATAGAATAGCTAACGTTTTCTGAGAAATACGGATATGGCCATTATAATTATAGATCCTATCATACCAACCTGTCCTACAAACTCATTTGTTGTATACAGTACTGCGGAGCCAACAAACACTGCAGAAGAAAGAATACTTCCTGAAAGTAAAATACTTCCTGAATGTTTTGGCATCATGTTTTGAAAAGATCTGTTTTCATCAAGATATCTTTTGAGTTCTGGTGCAATAGATATTGTAGCGTCAATTGATTTTGCAAATCTGTTTATGGAATACTTTAGTTCTTCTACGTATGCATCCTTGATAAGATGTTCTTCTTCCAGAATGTTTCGTAAAACATTGATGAATCTGAATTTTACTTTATGAGTAAAATAAATTCCTTCAAGAATTGATGCCATTCTCATATAAAGTGCCAAGTGTTTTGGAAGCTTAAATGGAAATTTGCTCATGGTTTTGTTTGCAAGATCCATTAGTGCTCGTACTTCCATCGTGTCGGGCTTTTTTCCATGCATAGCATGAATGGACATTTCTATTCCTTTTTCTATTACAGCTGCGTTAAAACCAGGAACAAGCATACCAAGCTCATTCATTGCGTTCACTGTTCTAGGAGGATCCTTTTCAACAAGTGAGAGATATAGTCGAATTAGCCTTAATCGTGTCTCATTGTCAAGCCTACCTACCATACCAAAGTCATAGAGGATTAAGGAACCATCATTTGTTACAGAAATGTTTCCTGGGTGAGGGTCTGCATGAAATATTTCGTGATGTAAAAGCATCGTGAAAAAGACTTTGTGAGCCTTGATTACAATCTGTTCTCTATCTATTCCAGCTTCATCTAATGCTTGTACATTAGTTATTTTGATTCCTGGCATATACTCCATTGTGAGCACATGTTCTGATGAATGATCATCTATCACGGAAGGAATCATCACTTTTGGATAATTACGCATGTTTCTTTTGATTGTCTTTAGATTTTGTGATTCAATTCTATAATCCATTTCTTCATGTATTGTTTCTATAAATTGCGATAACATCGCTTCTGCAGAATAACGCAAGTTTGGATCTACAAATTTCATTGCAATTGGAAGGAATTTTTTGAGAATTTTGATGTCTTCTTCTACAATTTTGTCAATGTTTGGTCTTTGTACCTTGATGATGACATCTTTTTCTTTTATTTTGGCAAGATACACTTGTCCAAGAGATGCTCCAGAAAGGACGTTGGTGTTGACATAATCAAAGTTTTGTTCAATTGGTCCAAGATCTTTTTCAATAATTGGTTTAACTTGCTCAAAGGGAGCTGCTGGTACATCGTCTTGTAATTTTGCAAGTTCTTCCATGTATGGTTGTGGCAAAATGTCTGCTCTTGAAGAAAGCCACTGACCAAGTTTGATGTAAACCGGTCCAAGGCTGATAAAAGCATTTAGAACTTTTTGTGCATTTTTTTGATATCTTTCTATCTTGACGTTTTTACCTTCTTTTTTTACCCAGTCTCTTCTATCTTTTCGTAGTGTTAGAATGAGTGGTAACAGTCTGAGAAAAACCTTGATAGTTCTTGTTTTTGAAAAGACCGATCTACTCCTAAAAATTTTTGATCTTTTTTGTCAGAGAATATCCAATGTAGCCAAGTGCTATAGATGCCAGAAATCCTGTGACTAAAGAAAGATTTTTTGATTTTGAATCTTTTTGAATTTTATAAATTTGTGATGCTATGTTTTTACCACCGATTGCTGCAGTTGCAAGACCAATCAAAACTTCAGGAGCATCAAATATCAGATGACCTAGAGGATCTTTTCTTGGATCAACCTTATCCACATGGATTAGATATTTATCATCATATTCTCTGATGTGTAATTTACCGTATCGATATTGTTTATTTGCACCGTTTTTTTGGCCCAGCTTTGTTTCTTCAGCCTGTTCAAGCATAAAAGGTCTGATTTCTTTTGGGACCTCTATTTCATCCCAATTCATAAACAAAAATCTCGTATACTAAATATAACTTTAGCTTGTTTGATTTACAGTTTTCTTATTTTTCTTTTTGATTCTAGTGTATACAAGTACTCCGATTCCAGCTAATACACCTAAAATTACGAATGGCACAAATTCCGGTAAATTGCTTGCCTTCTCCTTTGACATATCTTCATAGAAAATTGTTGTATCATATGAGATAGTATTTTCATTTCGTAAAGAGTCCTTATACCGCACAGTTATACGTATGTCGTGCTCACCATCCCTTGGTTCACCATCAAATTCAATTGGTATATTGAATGGCACGGGGGAATCTGGTTCTAGTTTGTCAATATACTGAGTTGATTTTTTTATGTTAGAGTTACCAAATGGTTCTAGTGTGACAAATGCAAACAAGCCATCAACATTACCTTCGTTAAGAACTTCACCAATTACGGTTTGTTTTTTAGATAAAGTGATGACATCTACATTGTATATTGATGCATCGATTAATCCGTTAATGTAGAAATCAATAGTTCTTGTAATCGTTTTTTTATCGCCTTGTGCATTAAAGTATGTTATCTCTACTGGTACATGTAGTGGATCATCTTTCAGATTTTCTGGAACATATACATTAAAGGAAAAGTGCTTACTTGATTTTGGATCTATGTTTCCAATGTCCCAGCTATTTTGATCGAATACAACATTTTCTACATTAGTAACTGATTGTTCAGTTGCTGAAACACGGTCTTGAGTATTTTGCAAAACAATATCAACATTTGATAATGGCGCTGTGCCCAAGTTAGAAACTTCTACAACTACGGCATTATTTTTTATCGATGTTAATATTGGATCGACTGCTTTGATATTGAGAGTACTGTCTCCAGTTAGTTTGAAATCAAAATTGAAAAATGCATTTCGTAGTCCTGTTTCTCGTAGTCTAGAATAATCTACTTTGATGGTTCCATGATATTGACCAACATTTAGATTCTTATCTACATTAACAAAAAATGTGAGTGAGAACACATCACCTGCAAGGGAATTATCGTCTTTATCTGCTAGAACAAGGGCATCTTTGCCGTCAGATGGGCTAAATCCCATTGGTAAAGATAACTGGCCTTTTATTCCAGTAATATCTTGGGTTCCTATGTTTGCCATAACTACAGTGAGTGGCACATTTTGGTCTCCTGCTTCTACCTCAATTTTTTCTTCAAAGGTTCCAAAGTAAGCATCAAGAAACTTTATGTCAGCAAATTGTCTCTCAAATGGAGAATCGGAATTAGAAAGCTGTGCATGTGCGTCTATAACAAAAAGTTGACTGATTAAAAATATTCCAAGTAACGCAAGTAATTTTGTCATGATGCTGCTACCTCCATTCCTCTTTGTTCTTCTTCCTCGAAAGCACGACCATCTTTTATGGTGATGACTCTATCCACGTCACCAAATTGGTGCTTGTCATGTGTAACTATAATGAATGTCTGTCCAAGTTTTTTTACTAGAGATTTCATGAGTTGTACAATTATTTCTGCTGTGACAGAATCCAAATTACCTGTAGGTTCATCAGCTAAAACTATTGAAGGACTGTTAATGAGACCCCTGGCAATGGCTGCTCTCTGAGCTTGACCACCAGATATTTTGTTTGCGCGATTGTTCATTTGTTTTTCAAGACCTACTGTTCTTAGTAATTTTTTTGCATCATCAACGGCATTTTTATCAGTTCGCTGGATCTTTCTTGGAAGAAGAATGTTCTCTAACACTGTTAAATCAGATAGCAGATTTGCAAATTGGAAAACAAATCCAAGCTTGGAATTCCTAAAAGATGATATTTCATTGTCGTTAAGCGTTGTTGTTTCTGTTCCATCAAGAAAGATTTTTCCACTGGTTGGGCGATCCAACAATCCAATCATATTCAATAGTGTAGATTTGCCTGAACCAGAACTGCCTACAATAAGAAGGAGCTCACCCCTTTTGATTGAAAATGATACGTCTTTTAGTGCATGAACTGCTGTTTCTCCCTCTCCGTATATTTTATTCAAGTTTCTGACTTCTAAAACAACATTAGACAGTTCTCATCCCCTCCACTGGTAAGAGTCTGGTTGCTCTAAATGCAGGATATATTGAAGCCATTATTGCTAATGCAAAGGAAGTCAAGGCAGTTTGGATTATTTTTTCCCAATTATAGGTAACTTCCAAGGCAAGACTCCCCTCAAATTGCATTTTGGTTTCTTTTGCGTAGAAAGTATAAGCCAAGCCTAGAGCAGTACCCACACCTGCACCTATTGCGCCTATTATCAGTCCTTGTACCATGAACAAGATGAGAATGTCTTTTCTTTTTGCGCCTATTGCCCGCATAATTCCTATTTCTCTAGTCTTGCTTGATACTAGCATCATCTGGATGGTAACAATAGCAAAGGCAGAAGACATCATTCCAAAGTAACCAATCAAATTAATCAGCGCAATGCCAGATCTAAATCCACTTAGTTGTGTTTCAGCAGATTCTTCTATTGTTTCTGCTTTAAAATCATCAGTAGGAAATGATCTCAAAAAGAAATCTTTAATCTCTACTGCTTTTGTTGGATCGTTTAGCTTTACTAGAATAGCTCCAGTTTCATCAGTTCGTTCTAACAAACTGCGCAGAGTATCAATATGAACAACAACACTACCATCTAGTCCTTGTCCACCTGCTGAGGAAGTGATTCCAGTAACAACAAAACGTTTGAGTTTATCCTCTCCAAATCTATCTACAAACTTTAGTTTTACGTCATCTCCAACTTGAACTCCACCTAGATCACGAGCAATTCTAGAACCTATAACTATAGAATTTCTTGCAAATACGTATTGCCCATCACCTACGGTATCATGAATTGTCGATACGCGAGTATCCCTAAGTGGATCCACACCAACCACGGGGATTCTAAACTCTTCTGTTTTTTTACCATTACTTGTTGCATTTATTGAAGCAGACGAATCCATTCTAGAAGCTGCTGCTTCAACTCCTGGAATTCTTTCAAACCAGTTTATCAATGCAATGTCATTTTTATCGATGTAATCTTCTTCATTGGTTACCAAAATATCACCAAATCTATAGTCTTTCAAATCTCGAACAATTGCGTCATACAGTCCTTGAAAAATTACGAAGTTTACGTGGATTACAAGTATGCCAATAGATACTGCCAAAACAGCGCCAATGAGACTGCCCTTCTTGTTAGTAAGCATTCTTTTCGCTAGATGAACTCGGTAATCCATAATTTTAATAAAAATAGTCTGATATTTAATGTATATGAAGTATTAGAATGATATAGACGACATTTTTATTAATGAATAGTATTTTAATAATAACAAATGAGGTCACAAGACTAGAAATTGGACAAATTAGACATACAGATTCTTACACAACTTTTGAACAATTGTAGAACGCCAGACAGAAAAATTGGCCAAGAAGTTGGAATTTCAGGAGGTGCTGTAAAATCAAGAATTTCAAAAATGCTTAATCAAAAAGTTATAGAAAAATTTACATTAAAAATCGAACCACCAATCTTGGGATACAATGTTCTTTATTTTGTAGTAGCTGGGCAAGACTTGGAGTATATTCTAAAACAGGTGAAACTCTTGGGTGAGCCCTTCTTTGTTGTTCCCTGTGTTGGCGGCATAACTGTTTGTAGTATCGTAATAAAAGACGATCCAGAAAAAAAGATAGAACTAGCAAAGAACCTGATGAAGGATGTAAGAGTTCTTAGTATTTTTGAAGCACAAAATTTTGGTTTTAGATATAAGCTAACAAAAACTGATCTTGAGATAATTGAAGTTCTTTTGGATGATCCCCGTGCACGAATTGATCAAATTGCAAAATCAACTGGTCTGTCAACAAAGACAATAACAAGATGTCTTGATAAGCTAGAAAATAACGATGCCATACAATTTACTTTGGTCTATGATCCGAGGAAATTTAGTGGATACATTCCTTTTGCTATTCTTGTTTGGGTAGAAAAGGATGTAAAGAAAACTCTTGCTAAACTACAAGAAGAATTTGGAGAATCATTTTTACAAAAACCATTTGTTGCCATGAATCAGATTGTTTTGTTTTTCCATAGTGATGACATATTCAAACTTGATGAGATAACACAAAATGTGCGTAAAATCAGCGGTGTTGCCTCAGCTGATCTCTTCATTCCAAAAAAAATTGCTTTTCCTGAGCAGTGGGTTAAAAATAGCATAAAATCAGCAAAGAAATCAAAGCGACTTCATCTGACCTATCAATAGAATATATAACAAATTTCATACCTAGAAGACAATGAAAAAGAAAAAGATTTTCGAGGGCAAGGTTCTCTCATTGAGTCTCTATGATGGAATTATAGAAAAAAGAAGTGTCAGGAGAGAGATCATAGAACACCGAGGTGCTGCAGCAATACTTGCTATGGAAAATGGCAAGGTCATCCTTGTGAAACAGCATCGTTTTCCTCATGGTTATGTTCTTGAAATTCCTGCAGGTACTATGAACAAAGGCGAAAAAGATCCAAAGAAATGTGCATTTAGAGAACTAAAAGAAGAAACTGGATATGAAGCCAAAAAAATGATTCCGTTGATAAAATACTATCCTTCGATTGGATACAATACTGAACTGATTCATTGTTATGTTGCAACAGGTTTGAAAAAATCGAGTGACTTGAAGCTAGATGATGACGAGATACTTTCTGTTATAAAAATTGATTTTAAAAAAGTGCTAAGGATGATCTTGTCTGGAAAGATAACTGATTCTAAAACAATTTGTGCTGTTTTAACATATGCAATAAAGAAAAAGATGTTAGCCTAGCTTTGATATACTGGTTTGACAAGATCTGCCACATCAGCCCAACAGCGTGCTATCTTTTCAAATGTGTAGACTAGGTCTATCAGCTCGATTGATGCCTGTTTTTTAGGTTCAAGAGAGGAACGGACCTCAGTACTCCTCTTTTGATAACTACGGTGTAGTTTTATTGCTTCAATAGCAAGTGACCTGTTATTTTCAATAAAAGCCTCTATTGATTTTTTATGTATTTCTTCAATATATTGTGCAGTATCATAAATTTTCTTGAATTCATTTTTCATTAATGCAAGTTCCGAAATTGATTTTGCAAGCTCCACTATTGTATCTCCGGCAGCTTCAAGTAGGTTTGCAGCTATTCTGTAATCCAAAATGTCAATGTTTTCTAAATTCAATGCATTAGCAAGCTTTGCATCAACCATTGTACTTCGAATCAATCTCACTAGTAAGAAATACTGTCTGTCAATTTCATCGTCTCTATTTGCAATTGTTTGCAGCGCGGTCTTGTCTTCTGACATCAATGTGTTTAGAGTATCACGAAACATTCCAAGTGCAATTGAGCTCATGCGTTTTAGAATTTTTTCTGGGCTAAGTGTTGTTGCATCTAAAAGAAAGTGCATGATAACATTGGAAGAATCCTCTTCTACAATTTCCATGCCAACAAGTCTTCGCATCGAAGTTCTGATCTTTTCACGATCGTCTGCTGAAATTACTGATTTACCTTTTATCTTTATGATATCATATCCAAGAAGATATGCACCAGTGATATTTGCAATGATATTTTCTTCTTTTGAAACAGGATATACTATTACAACTTCTTTTGGCAGTTTGTGATCTCCAGAAAGTGTTATGGAAAGACTGTTGGTTCCCGTCTCTAACTCGACTTCATCGCTTTTTTCTAATTTATTTGCGTCAATCCATTCCTTTGGAATAGAGACTAGTATACTACCTCCAATCTTCTGCAAGCGCCGAATAAATTTAGTCAGTTTAAATCAATATAAATTATTTAATCATTATTTTTATATTTTATGGGAATTTTAATGCGCTCATGCAGGCAGTTGCCTTTTGTCCAGGTCATATTACCGGCTTTTTCAAGGCTGAGGTAGACCAAGAAAGACCGGAACTTCAAGGCTCACTTGGCGCTGGTTTTTGCATAAATGAAGGCGTTACAACTACTGTAAAGGTTACAAGCTCTGATAAACCTCGTTTTAGGATCAAGGTAACTGGATACCAGACTGACAACACTCAGGTTTCTGAATTTGTTATTAACGAATTTTTTAAGATTGCAAAAGAAAGTTTTTTTGTTGATATAGAACACAATATTGCAATCCCAGTCGGATATGGACTTGGATCAAGTGGAGCCGTTGCACTAAGTCTTGCGTTTGCACTAAACGAAGCAATGGGTACAAATCTTTCCCGAACACAAATTGGACAAATAGCACATAATGCTGAAATTTTTTGCAAGACTGGTCTTGGAACTGTTCTGTCATCATATTATGGAGGTTTTGAGATCAGAACAAAGCAAGGTGCACCAGGTATTGGGAGTCTGAAAAAAATCTATAACAATTCTTCTGCTATTGTGATCTGTTTTTCTCCAATTTCTACTAAAGAATTCATCAAAGATCAGCTCCCAAGAATAAATGGTCTTGGAGGAAAGATGGTAGATAAGCTTCTAAAATCAAGAGATTATCAGGACTTTCTTAACATGTCTTTGGAATTTGCAAAGTATGTCAATGTGATCACGCCAAAGATGGATGTTGTCATAAAAGATCTTCAAAGTAATGGTTTCAAGTGTGGTGTTGCAATGTTTGGAGAAACGGTATTTACACTAGTTCCAAAATCAAAAGAAGAACAGGTAATGAACATTTTGAAAAAGTACAACGGCATTGTCATTCAGTCAAAGATTGACAAAAGCGGAGCCAGAGTAAACCAGTGTTAATTCCAAAATCACATCCCAGGGCTGCATCCCTGTACATAAGAGAAAAGCTTGTCCAAGGATATAGATCCGGTTTAGTCGTCGAGGAAGGCCTTATGGCTCATGGTAGAGGAGAGACATTTGACTATCTAATAGGAGAAAAGACATCAAAAAATGCCCTAAAAGCCATAAAAGCAGCAGCACAAGCCTTTGTTTTGGCAAAATCTCCTGTAATTTCAGTAAATGGTAACTTTGCTGCATTATGCCCAAAAGAGATTGTGAATCTTGCAAAAATCGTGAATGCAAAGATTGAGGTAAATCTCTTCTATGTAAATGAAAAAAGAAAGAGAGCAATTGCAAATATTTTAAAGAAAAATGGCGCAAAAGAAATTTTGGGATTAGATCCAAGGTCTTCACGAAAAATTCCAAAACTTGACAGTGCAAGACGAGTTGTTGATAAAAATGGAATATTTTCTGCAGATGTAGTTCTTGTACCCCTAGAGGATGGAGACAGAACTTTGGCTCTGAAAAAATTTGGAAAAAAAGTGATCACTTTTGATCTTAATCCGCTATCACGAACAGCACAGTCAGCAGACATTACTATCGTGGATAATGTTATTCGCGGAATGAGAATTCTGATTGATGTTTCTAAAACATTAACAAAGAAAAAGAATCTAAGGCAAGAAAGATTTGACAACAAAAAGAATCTTGCTGAAGCGATACTTGTGATGAAAAATAATCTAAGGAGGAAAGCTCATGCCTAAGTCTGTTAGAGATATAACATCAAAGAAAGGTTCTACAAAGATTTCTGTGATTACTGCATACGACTACACTACTGCTTTACTTTGTGATAAAGCTGGAATGGATATTCTTCTTGTGGGAGACAGTGGTGGAATGGTTATGCTGGGATATCAAAATACAATTCCAGTTACAATGGAACAGATGTGTTTTTTTACAGAAGCCGTTAGTAGAGGACGACAAAATGCAATGATAGTAGCTGATTTGCCATTCATGTCATATCAGGCAAGCAAATCTCAGGCGATAGAAAATTCTGGCAGACTCATAAAAGCCGGTGCTGATGCAGTCAAGCTAGAAGGCGGTCGCGAGGTAGCTGAGACAGTACGCTCTATTGTGGAAACAGGAATACCGGTCATGGGCCATATAGG
>JAHEYD010000028.1 GCA_023251795.1 Nitrosotalea sp.
TGATTGAGGAGAAAAGAACATTCTCCCGTCAAGTCCAATAATTCTTAATCCATAAGAAGAGTCTGAAAACTTTAATGGCACAGTCCCAGAATTTACTATTTTGATAACTATATTTTCTCCAATCTTAAAGTTTGTTTTTTCTGTGACGATGGAAAGCGCTGGGCCGTCTACGTATACTAATGCAGGAGCCTGATCAGCCATACTTGACAAGAAAATACCAAATAATGCTGCTATAATTATGCCAGAGACAAGCCCAATTAACGCACCTTTAGGAATCAATATAGAAAATATTTTTTGTTCCTTTTTATTTGTTAACTATAGTTCTTGAACGCCAGTTTTTTGGATATGTATTTGGTGCCATGATGATTCTTTTTGTTTGAAATGCAAATCCTTTTGTATTTTCTACAATTTCAGATTCAGATAATAATGCCTCGCCTAGAGCAACTATTTCTCCTTTTTGTGTGTATATTCCCACATAATCTCCTCGTGTCATATTGGGCGAAATTTCCAAAATACCTGGAATTGCGAGTTGTGCGCCATGACACAATGCATCAACTGCAGAATCCCTAATTACGACTGATTTTATTTCACTAAGTGCATGTTCTATTGGCATTATTATTTTCAAAAGTTTAGAATCGTCACCTTTTTCTTTCCATAAGGCATGTGCGTCTACAAGATCGTGCATCTTAACAAGATTAGAATCTTCACTAAAATGTCCAACCCGGGTTCGTCTTAGTTCAATCATTGTAGCACCAGGTCCCAATATCTCCCCCATATCATAGAAGATTTTTCTAATGTATGTTCCGGCTTCACATAGAATTCTTAAAAGTAAGAGTCGTTCTTTTTGTTCAATCACTTCTATTTCATATATGGTTCTAATCCTTGTTTGACGTGAAACAGAAGAACGTTGTGGAGGTTTTTGATGAATTTTACCCTTGAATTGCTGTAAAACATCTTTCAATTTTTCGTTTGATGGTAATGAATGTAATCTTCCAAGAGCATGATATTCTTTTGGTCCTAATAAGAGTACAGCCAAAGCTTTTGTTGCTTCACCAAAACCTATTGGTAAAAGTCCAGAAACAGGAGGATCAAGTGTACCACTATGTCCTGCCTTTGAAATACCAAATATTTTTTTTACCCATGCTACGGTTTCGTGACTAGTAGGTCCATTTGGTTTATCTAAAATTATCAACCCATAGTTTAGAAGCTGTTCTACGGTTCTCTTATCACAATATGTACCATATTCTTCATTTGTAATATCTTGATCTATTACTTTGAGATTTTGTAGTTGTTTTAGTTTCATAGTAAACTTTTTATCACTGATTTTGCTATTGAAAGTACTTCATCGGCACTAAGACCATCCGTGTTTATTATTTTATCAAAAACTGAGAGATTTTCACCAAAATCAAAATCATAAAGCTTTTTGTAGATCAATTTGTTTTCTTGATATCTTTTTTTTACTATTTCTAATACACCTTCTGAGGATAGGTTATCCCTTACAGTCATCCTTTTTGCACTATTTTCTTGTGAACCTGCAAGCCAGATCTTAATTCCGCCATTAACAAGCCAAGGGAGAGTATAGCTGGTTATTATTATACCTCCATTGTAGAATAATTCTTTTAACTTCTCATCGACTTTTTTATCAAATTCTTGATTTGTTTTTCGCTGATTCAAAAATGTCATTCCTTCTGGCGTGTCCCACCAATCATCGCCACTAGTATGAAATCCTTGTTCCTCTGCCAATTCTTTCAAAACATCTCCACCACTAAGATATTTCAATCCAAATTCTTTTGCGAGCCCTTTTGCCACTGTAGTTTTACCAATGGCCGGTTGACCAGAAATTATTACGGATTTTGACAACTCAGCTTAGATCCATCGTTGTTCTTGTGACTCTCATTATTATACCACTGAAGGCAATGGACGAAAGAAAATACCATGCCCAGAAGTATATCTCGTTTACATGATGACATACATGAGGATGGTCAGGCAATGCTGATTCAGCAACTTTTTCTGCAGTACATGTAAGTTGAAACATATCTCCAGGTATGAAGTTAAGAGATATTGGAGATATGGCTACTGTATAAGCAAATAGTGGTGGAAGTACAAAATAAAAGATCAACATGAGAGGTATGAAGGTGATCATCATAGGTCGCATATTCATCTGCATTAATTCCATGTTCATCTTGTTCATGTACGCAGATTTTTTGTTGATTTCATTTATCTTGTCTTGATCTTTCGCTCTAAATGCTGCCATCCTTTCTTTCTGCCAAGCCCTTGTTTCTTTCATTAGTCTCCTGAGCTTGTCTTGATCTACCATCTTTTTTCTTATCACAGCATTGAATAAATTGAGTCCAATAGCAATTCCAACAATTCCTAATGCAGATGGAATCATTCCTTTGATCATAGGATCAACACTGCCAAGTGGGCCTTTACTAATACCTGGAATCTGAAGCAATATTGAATTTAGGAAATCTAGAATGAAATTAACTTCCATTGTTATACCCCATCCCATTCACGATTGTTTTTGCAGCCTCATCAACCTTTCCTTCAGAATTAAGTACCATCTTTATTGGTGAACCGCATAAAATCGAACAAGTGGATAACATCGCACTGGTTACATCGAGTTCCTTTTTTATTGCGTCAATGGATACAATGTCACGATCTCTTGTTGTATCTTTCATTCTTCTGTTATAGATCTCTTCTGGTCTTGCAGTAATCATGATAAAAATGTCCGGCATCAGTATTTCTAAGACATTGTGTGGGAGTCCTGGGTAAAACCCCTCTTTTGTAGAAATGAAGGCATGAGTATCTACAATTACAACATCGTCTGTTATTGAGGCAATTTTTTCTGCTGCCATAGATTGCAATTCTTTTTGTTCAGGTACAGAAAGTCTGCGTAACTCATCTCTGTTTTTGATTCCTTTCTTTTTTGCTTCTTCAAACATTATCGTACCAAAAATAGAAACACTAGCACTGACCTTTTTTGCTTTTAGCATTTCTAGAACCTTTGATACTATAGTAGTCTTCCCTACACCAGGTATTCCAACAATGACTACTTTCTTACTTTCTGCCAAGCAATGCACCAAGCCTTGGCATTACTGTTTCTACTTGTTCACGAATAAGCAAGTTGTAATAGTTAATCAGAATATCGACCGTAAGCAAAATTCCAGTTCCTCCCCCAAAAACTCCTAAAACATCGGATGTACCTGCAATTGCACCAAGAATCATAGAACCAATAATAGTAACAGATGGGATATATTTTTGGAGTATATTTTCTACTGGTTCATTTGAACGTCTGAAACCTGGGACTTGAACATCAGCATCAAGAAGATTCTTCGCAGCTGTCTTTGCTGACAATCCTCCAAGTTCTATCCACAATCTTCCAAATAAAACCACAATTCCTATAGTAAATAGAATGTACATTACTGCACGTAAAGGATCCAATGCTGCTACATCAAGACCACGTGGTGCTGTAATGTAATATAATATTCCTCCTGTTGGCGTAGAGGGACTTGACGGATCGAACATGCTAATGAAATTCATAAATGGGTTGTTATTATGTGGGTTAAAATTTGCCCAAAACAATTGGCCTACAAACACTGCGTTTGCCGTTAATGCAGATGCTAAAATTACAGGGATGTTAGACACGTACATTAATTTGATTGGATAAACTGCAGAGAATCCTCTGTACTTTGTGGATACAATTGGGATTTCTATTTTCATTCCCTGTGTGTAAACTAAAATCAATAGAACTCCTGCTGTTAAGAACATGGCAAAAATACTTGGCAGTTGGTTAGCTCTGAAGAAAACATCTAACAAGTTACCACCGTTCAAAATAGTACCAAGAAGATTGACTATTACACCAGTTAGACCTCCATCACCTGCTGGAACTGGACTAAACATACTCCACACTATTTGTTGTGACACTCCGGCTGCAATGAAGAGACTAATTCCACTTCCAAGTCCCCATCCTTTTTGAATTAGTTCATCCAAAAACATGATTATAACTGAAGCAGCGATTAGTTGACCTATCAGAATATAACCTGCTTCAGGAGACGGAAGTCTTGGACCATAAACAGAAAGCCCATAAAGTGAGGCCTCGGCAATAATTACAATGTATGTTACTAGTTTGGTAGCAGTTTGAAATAGACTTCGATCTTCTGGTTTCTTAAAGTCAAGGTGAAATATTTCAGAGCCTTTCAGAAGCTGCATTAATAATCCTGCAGTAACTATTGGTCCTATACCAAGTTCTACAAGTGTACCTTGTTGAGATGCAAAGATCACCCTTGCAAAGGCAAGAAAGTCAAACGCAGGAGTTGTTGCACCATACAAAGGGGTTTGAGACATTACCATGTAGATTAAAAGTGCTAATCCACACCATGCGAGTCTAACTTGTAGCGAAAGTTTCTTTTTTGGTTTTGGTACTTGCGGAATGTAGTTTTCAGCTTTTTTAATAACTTTTATCAGTATATTGGTAGGTGTTCCTTCTACACTCATGCTTCTGCAAGCACCTCGCCCCCAGCTTGTTTTACTTTTTCTTCTGCAGAAGCAGAAAATCTCTCAACTTTAATGGTGTAAGCGTTTTTAGTTTGACCTCCACCTAGAAGTTTATTATAACCGAGTTCTGTAAGATCTATAATCTTTTTTTCTCCTTCTTGTTTTCCAAATTTCGCAAACAAAGAATCCAGGTCCCTTACACTAATCCATTTTTTCACAAGGTTTGGGTGCGGCGGGTGAGTAGAATCATGACCAAAATGATCTGGATCATTTAGAAGCATCTTGATAAAATGGTGCTTGTGCATACCAGATTTGCCAAGACCACCTTTGTGACCACTTGCTCTGTGTTGACCAATTTGTCCCCATCCCATATGTCTTCCTCCTCTGAGTCTTCGTGTTTTTCTAAGTCTTGTTGCCATTCTATATCATTTTCCTTACTTGTGCGAGAAGCTCCTTATGGCTACCTAGAATTCCTCCCTCGCCATACATTTTCTTTGTATTTCGCTTAAAGCCATTTTTTGGTGGAGATAGTGCAAACCATGGTTTTAATGGTTTTAATTTAGATAATGAAGCTGTTCCTTCCACTAGAGATTTGGCAAGTTCATCAGTATTTTTGAATCCTAATTTTGTAATATCTTCTACAGTAATTTTTTGATAACCACCTTTTCGTGCCTTTTTTTCCAACAGTTCCTTTGTAGTAGATACGTCTAATTCCTGCCAAGAAACATAATGCTTAATCTTATCAAGCATGCCTTTAGTGTTATCTTTTGCCGGAATTATTGTTGCTCTGAATTTTTTATCCAAATGTAAAAGATCAAGCGTAGTTCTAGCCCAATGTGGTACGTTTACTGTTCCTCTCATTCTAACTACCAAGAAAGAATTTGCCATTTCAATCAACCTTGGCTAAATGTCTGTCTAAGACAGTTAAGAACAGCTTTAGATGTAGAATTCATTGTATTTGTAGAACCTTTGCTTTTTGTCCAGACATCCTTTAGTCCTGCAAGTTTCAAGAGATTTCTAATGTTTCCACCAGCAACTAATCCAAGACCCCTGGGACCTGGGATGATTTCGATTGTAACACTTCCTCCTCTACCCCGTACTTTAAACGGAACAGAGTGAGGCTGATCACATCTACATTCCCAACTTCCACAACCAAGTTTTACTGGACTTACTGCCAGATATGCAGCGTTTGTAGCTTTTTCAATTGCAATTCTCATTTGTTTTGATTTTCCTTGCCCGATCCCAAGCCACCCACCTTCATCCCCAGCTGCAACCAGTGCCTTGAATCTAGTATATTCACCGTTTGTTGTTTGCTTTTGTACTATTCCTACATCAATCACTTCAGTTTTAATTCCTGGCAAAAGTTTTTTGATTATTCCCGCTTCTTTAATCCTGTAACCATTTTCATAAATTTCTTTCATAGATGTTATTTTACCAGTGCTTACCATAACACCAAGGCTTGTTCTTGGAACCCATACTTCTTCTTGTTCTTTTCTTTCTCTTCTAACCCTTTGTTCTGTTTGACTCATTTAGTTTTAACCTCGCTATCTATTGCAGACTTGACCTTATCAATATCATTTATAACTTTAAGATGTTTACCTCCAAGTCTTTCTTGATCTGGGAAAGTTTCATCATCTGCTGGTACTTCAAGACCGGCGTCTATCACACCCTTTAGTGCTGCTGCCATTCTTTGCGTATATTTTCTTGTACCGCTGTAAAGAACTGCATCCTTTGCCCCGTTAACAAGAGCTTTCTTTCCAGCAAGGTAACCAGTAAGATATGCAGCTGGAATGCTCTTTCTTGAACCTTTCCAGCCTTTATTTAATAGTGATCTAGAATGTGCAGATGCAAGAACTTTGTCACCTTCCATTTCTGGTTTGTGAATTTGAACTAACGTATTTTCGTTTGAAATCTGTACTGTGATAAAGTCTCTCCTACCCATGAGAAGATGCTTTCTTTTTCTATAGTTTGTCTTCTCTTCTCTTAGTCTACGTAATATTTGTGAATATACCATTTACTAGCCTCTTTCACAAAAAATTTCGGTAAAGCTCTTATAAACGTTAGACTCGAAGTAGCGAAATCATAAGAGATTTTTGAGCATGTAGACGATTTTCAGCTTCATCCCAAACAGCTGATTGAGATCCATCAATTACCGAGTTTGTAACTTCTTGTCCCCGTTTTGCGGGAAGACAATGTAGAAAAATTGCGTCTGGTTTAGCTTTTTTCATCAAAGATGAATTAACCTGAAATTTGGGTAAGAAATCCTTAGTCCTATCTGTTGCCTGATGATGTATTGAGACAAATGTATCAGTTACTACAACATCAGCATCAGTTACAGCTAATACCGGATCGTGTGTCAATTGAATTTCGCCTACCTTTTTTGATTCTTTTACAACATTTCGATCTGGTTCATATCCTTTTGGTGTTGCAATTGAGATATCAATTCCTGTTTTTACACATCCATAAATCATTGAATTGCAAACGTTGTTACCATCTCCTATCCAAGCAAGTTTTAAGCCAGTGAATTTTTTCTTTTTTTCTTTTATTGTCATAAGATCAGCCAATATTTGACATGGATGAAAAGAATCAGATAGTCCATTTATTACAGGAACTGTTGCGCTTTTTGCAAGGATTTCTACTTCGTTATGTGAATACACTCGTGCCATTATGATATTGACATATCGAGATAGTGTTTTTGCAGTATCTTCTATTGTTTCTCCTCGAGCAAGTTGTAATTCCTCAAAAGATAAGTTTAGGGCGTGTCCACCTAGTTGATACATTCCAGTTTCAAAACTTACTCGTGTACGCGTAGATGATTTTTGAAATATCATTGCGAGTGTTTTGTTCTCTAGTACAGGCTTGTAAATACCAGCTTTAAGATCTTTTTTTAATTTTATTGCGTTATTTAGTATTTCTTCAATTTCTTTTTTATCAAGCTCATTTAGTGTAAGTAGATCTTTTGTTTTTAATTTCATTTCTTACCCCAACCAAATAAAGAACGCTTCTTTTTAGGTTTAGTATCCTCCTGCTCCATGGGTTGTTGTTCTTCTAATAACTCTGATTTTGGTCTGCCCTGTGAAATCCATTTTCTGATTTTTGTAGCCAATTCCATTGCTTCTTTATCATTTTCTGGTGGCTGGATGTTAAACAATTCAGAATATTTTTCAATATCTTTAGTGGAAAGACTTTCAAATGGATCTTTTTGATCCATTGTTTGTAGATCTTGTTTTGATGCGGCTTTAGGTTCCTGTTTTGTTTCTACTTTGATTTCTGGTGTAGACAAAGTTACTTTTGGCTCTTTTACTTCTTGTTCTATATTTTCTATGTTCGTAACAATGTCTCCTTCTTTTGGTTTTGCTTGCGTTTCTACCCTAACTGTTTGCGGTTCTATGGTTTCTTCTAGACCAAATATTGATTCTAGGAATGCCTCTTTATCAAAGACTTTCAAATCTTTGTATTCTTGTCCTACCCCCAAATACAAAATAGGTGTAGATGTGATCTTTACTATAGAAATCGCAGCACCACCGCGTGCATCTGCGTCGCTTTTTGTAAGAATTGCTCCCTCAAATTTGGTGTATTGATGAAATTCTCGTGCTTGATTTACAGTATCGTTTCCAGCAAGAGAATCACCAACAAAGATTCTCAGATCAGGATTTACAACTTTGTTGATTTTTGATATCTGGTCCATTAGGTTCTTACTTGTTTGCATTCTTCCTGCAGTATCAATTAGTATGCAATCAATTTTGTGAGATTTTGCATAAAGTACAGCATCGCGTGCAACAGCAGCTGGATCTGATCCATAGTTTTGTGCAATAATTTTAAGATTCAATCTATTTGCATGTTCGCTTAGTTGTTCAATGGCACCTGCTCTGTATGTATCAGCTGCTGCAATAACAACAGAAAATTTGTTTTGTTGTAAAAGATACGCTACTTTTGCTAGAGTAGTAGTTTTTCCAGTACCATTTATCCCTAAAAACATTACAATGTATGGTTCACCTGTATTTTTTTTCTTTTGAATATTTGATAAAATGTCAATTTTCCCCGCAGTATTAAACAGATTTGAAATATTTTCTTGTAAGCTTTGCTTCACTATATTTTCTATTTTTTCTTTTTCAACAGTTGTTCCGATTAGTCTCTTTTTAAGATCAGATTTTATAGAATCAATTACTTCTGTAGCAACGTCAGATTCCATCAGTGCAATTTCAAGCCCAGAGAGAACTTCATCAATGTCCTTTTCCTTTAGTTCTTTTTGTCCAAAACTCTTTGTTGCAGAGGAAAGTGCGTTCCTTAATTTATCAAACATAATGTATCCCTTTATTGATGTGGATTACGATGTTCTTGAATCAAGCGATTCATTTCTTGTTGCCCTTGTTCTAGTCGTGCTGCTATTTCTTGTCGTTGAGCTGAAATCTGTTGCAGCGCAACCTCCAATTCCTTAATTCTTTGTTCTACATAATTAATTGCGGCAGATTTATCCTGTTCTACTGCAGCACCTGCTCCAATATTTACAATCATTTTTTCTTTAGGTTGAATTGTAGCTTTAACATATGTTCCCATTCCAACAGGCACAAGAGTTTCGTATGGTGTATCTTCATTTATTGCAGCCATTGATTCTATTGCTCCTGATGCTTCCTGTAAAAGTTTGATTACAGCTTCTTCTTTTTGAATCAAATCAGCCATGTAAGCTTCAAGTGCCTGCATTTGTTGCAACAATGCTTGAGCTTGTTCTTCACTCATTTGCAAAAAATTCTCTTACCCGCCTATAAATGCATTCTGAAGAAAACTTCAGTTAAGATGTTAAAGGTTAAGCATTAGAAATTCTCACTGTTAAGTTTCGGAGGTTAATTTTTTACCATAGTCGTTAACCCAATCTGGTCTGTAGTTTTTTCTTGGATTTAAGATCCCTGTTCCACTAAACATAACATGATGCATATCTGCTTTTCCTTTAGGTGTAAGTTTATAGTAATTAAAATTTTCAAAGTCACCGTCAAAATCATTAGCCCAGACTATATCGAAAAATGAATAAAGTGCAGTCAATTTATCTATAATTTCTGCTCTTTAGGTATCTGCATCAACTAATGTTCTACTTGGTGTATAACAGTTTCCGTCTTTATCTGGTCTGACGTACAGACAATCATTTCTTTTTTCCATATAATCACGCCCAAAATCTCTATTATTTTCAATTAATTCTTGAAAATCTAAATCTGCAAGCAATGTATTATCAAGATAAAATTTGCCTTTTTTGATGTAGAAATTTGGACTATTGAAAATTTTTTCAAATAGAATTATCTTTGCTTCATGTCTTGAGAAAATGGGTGTAATCTGAGAGGCACTCATAAAGCCTCTATGAACAAATAAACAGAATATTGCTTTCTGTAATTCTTCAAATGCAGTATGTAAAAGAAATATGGCGTGATTTTTACTATGATTGTTTTCAAATGCACGATTTGCACTATCTCTCAGAACTATAGCATTGTGTCTACAAGTAATTGCTAATTTAAGAAAATAATCTGCATCAAAGGATTTTGTATCATTTAAATCAAATTTCATAATTTAGGTTAATTGACTGGATGATATTTGTTTTTTTTTTTTGATGCCATTTTTACTAGAGATTCAATTTTATTCTGTCCTAGTTCAAGCTTGATTCCAGCTTGTTCTGATGGTGTTTTCTTAATACTTCCGTGTTCTCTTAAAATAAGACAAAAAAAGAGAAGAGTTATGCTTTTGCTTTTGAAAGTCGCTTGTCTACTTCGTCCCAGTTTACTACATTCCACCATGCGGCAATGTAGTCTGGACGTCGGTTTTGGTATTTCAGATAGTATGCGTGTTCCCATACATCTAGTCCCAGTAGAGGAATCAGTCCTTTTGTTCTTGGACTAGTCTGGTTTGGCATGGTTATAAATTCAACTTTCTTGCTTTGTGGATTGTAAACTAACCAACCCCAACCACTACCTTGTATTGCGCCAGTATCTTTTGTGAACTTTTCTTTGAAATTAGCAAAGCCCCCAAAAGATGAGTTGATGGCATCAGCCACGCTTCCTCCTGGTTCTCCGCCTCCATTTGGTTTCATGTTATTCCAAAACAGAGTATGGTTATCATATCCTCCACCGTGGAAATTTACTGCACCTCTAACATTTTCAGGCACCTTGTCTAGGCTGGATAGCAGTTTGATTAATTCCATATTTTGTAATTCAGCACTAAGACTTTCCAACGCAGTGTTCAAGCCATTTGTGTATGCTTGATGATGCTTAGTATGATGTATTTCCATTGTCTGTGCATCAATGTGTGGTTCTAATGCATTATATGCATAAGGCAATTTTGGAAGTTCATATTTTGCCATACAAACCCCACGAGTATATACAATTTATGGCTTTGGTTACATAATGAATTTTATCTGATGATATTTTGATAAAAAATGAATGTATTACAAGATCACATTTTGCTTGCTTGTTGTTTTGTGCGTTACCTTAATTTTATCTAATTTTCAATCTAAGGAATTTGGTGAAACCTATCTTGAAAAAAGTGTGCCATTGATAGGCGCTGATCTTCCCAGAAGTAAAGGTTTTGAAGGCAATGGAATAAAAATTGCTATAATAGATACTGGGATAGATTACAACCATCATGATCTATTTGGTTTTGGTCCTACTGGAAAAGTGATTGGCGGATATGATTTTGTGGACAATGATGAGCAACCAATGGATACCAATGGTCATGGTACTGAAGTAGCTGGCATAATTGCTGCAGATGGAAACCTAAAAGGAGTAGCTCCAAAAGCAAAATTGCTTGCCTATAGGGTTTCAGCAACTGGCGAATCTGTCTCATCAGAATTCATAGTTAGTGCAATACATCGCGCAATTAAAGAAAAAGTAAATATCATAAACATAAGCCTTGGCGTAAACAAAACAAATGAAGAGCTTGATAGAGCTGTAAGTGAAGCTGTAAAGCATGGAATTGTTGTTGTCACAGCTGCAGGAAATAGTGGGCCTGGAATTAAGACAATTGGGAGTCCTGCAGAAAGTATTGATGTGATAACAGTCGGTGCTTCATATAACAACATAACATCAAGTATTGTTTCAACATTGGAAATAGAAAAAAAACAATATGAGGTAATACCAATGCGTGGAACCACTCCATTGTCTGAACCAATCATTGGAAAGGTGATCTTTGGTGGCCATGGTAGAAATAGTGATCTGATAAATGCAAATGCAAAAAATTCTATTTTACTTGTGGAAAGAGGTAGCGATGTTAAAGATGAAAAAGTGTTTTTTTCTGAAAAAGAATACAATGCAGCACAAAGTGGTGCCAAAGCGATAATAGTTTACAATAATGAACCAGGTATATTTTTTGGTGAGCTTGTTCATCCAAATTCAAGTCTAAATTACAAACCAAGCATACCAGCTTTGTCAATGTCAAGAGATGATGGACTCGCACTAAAAGCAACCTTACAAAATGAAACAATAGCAAACCTCAATGTGTTTTATCATCCGGATTTTGTGACACCGTTTAGCTCACGTGGACCGGTTTCACCATTTTACATAAAGCCTGACATGGTAGCACCAGGTGTATTTGTTAATTCCACATCTATAGAAAATAGGTACAACCTTACAAGTGGAACAAGTTTTGCTGCACCACATGTGTCTGGTGCGGCGGCCATACTTTTACAAAAAAACCCCGATCTTAAACCATTTGAGATAGCTTCATTGCTTTCCACCACATCAGACCCAGTATCAAATCCTTATGGAGAGATCTTTCCTGTAGAAATAGCTGGTAGTGGAAGAATCAATCTTGAAAAAGCATTTTCTGCAGATCTGATTATAGTACCACATAATCTTGTTTTCAATCTTTCACTAGAAAATCTAACTGGTACAAAGTCACTACATTTGAAAAGTCTACAAGGAAAAACAGCTCCATCGAAAATAGAAATTTCATCAGAAGAAAAGAGTATAAAGTTTGAACACTTTATTGAAGATGATCTTCTTTATATTATGACATCTATTACAGAACAAAAACTTGGAGATTTTGAAGGAATGCTAACAATCAATGATGACACAACACTTTATCACATCCCTATCCTCATACATGTAACAAAAGGTACAATCAAGGTAAATGAAAAAGAAGGACTGTTAAGTTTCAATCTATTCTATCCCGAAAATTGGACATATGCAAAAATTTCTTTTACAAATAGAGAAACTGAAGAAACTCTGTTTACATCAATTACGCCAATAAAAAATTCTACACTCAAAGTTTATGATATAGGAGAATATTGGATTGAGGCACAAATTACTACTAACAATACCATTGACAATGCATATGGAACTATTATAGTAAATAGATCCTCAGAAAAAACAGAATTCGAGTTATTTGAGACATTAGATATCCCATTAAAACAAATTCTCATAATTTCTGGAGTACTTTTCACATCTGTAATAATAGGACTAAAGATTAGGCGCTCATGAGATACTTATTCTGAAATTTGTGGGCCCGCCTCACGTATTTCTTGTGGTGTCTCTCCAAATTTCTTAAAGTTCTCTATAAACATGCGTGCAAGCTTTCTAGCAGACAGATCATATGCGTCCTTTTCAATCCAAGTGTTTCTAGGATCTAGTATTTCAGATGGCACATCAGTACATGATACTGGTACATCTAGATTGAATATGTTATCATGACGATATTTTATTATGTCAAGTTTTCCAGTAAGCGCTGCAGTGACCATATTCCTTGTATATCTTATGTTTATTCGCTTACCAATTCCATATGGACCGCCAGACCATCCTGTGTTAATGAGATAAACAATAGTATTGTGTATTGTGATTTTTTCTCCAAGCATCTTTGCATATACAGATGCATGACGTGACATGAATGGAGCTCCAAAACACTCTGAAAAGGTTGCCTTTGGTTCCGTGATTCCTCTTTCTGTACCAGCGAGCTTGCTTGTATATCCTGACATAAAGTGATACATTGCACCATCTTTTGTTAGTCGTGCTATTGGCGGCATAACGCCAAATGCGTCAGCAGTTAGAAAGACAATTACTTTTGGATTTCCACCTAAACTTGGCATAACTGCTCCCGGAATGTAATCAATAGGATAAGCAACTCTGGTGTTTTCAGTTATACTTCCATCATTAAAATCTGGTAGCATTGTGTTTTTATCTATTACAACATTTTCTAAAACAGCACCAGATCTTATTGCGTCCCATATTTGTGGCTCTGCATCTCTATTGAGGTTAATGCACTTGGCATAACATCCGCCTTCAAAATTAAACACACCTTTATCGGACCAACCATGTTCATCATCTCCTATTAGCATCCTATTTGGATCTGCTGAGAGAGTGGTTTTACCCGTACCTGAGAGACCAAAAAACAATGCAGTGTCACCATTTCTTCCAATGTTAGCTGAGCAGTGCATAGGAAACACTCCTCTATCTGGAAGAATGTAATTCATTACAGAAAACATTGCCTTTTTTATTTCTCCAGCATAAGAAGTAGCACCAATCAATACAAGTTTTCTTGAAAAGTTTATCAGAATGAATGCATCAGAGCGAGTACCATCAATCTCTGGAGTAGATTTAAAGTCGTTTATTGTGATTAAAGTGAATTCTGGTTTGTGAGACTCTAGTTCTGCAGCTGATGGTCGTATGAACATCTGTCTGGTAAAGAGGTTCTGCCATGCATGATCATTTATGATACGTATTGGCAATCTGTTGTTAGGATCTGCGCCGATGAATCCATCAAAAACAAATATCTCTTTTCCTTCCAGATGTTTTTTCATTTTTTCAAATAGCCTATCAAACTTTTCTTCAGGGAAGGGATGATTTACTTTGCCCCAATCCACTTTGTTATGAGTTTCATCATCATCTACTATGTAACGGTCATCTGGTGATCTACCTGTGTATTTTCCTGTTTTAACAGAAAGTGCCCCTGTAGAAGTGAGGATTCCTTCATTTTTCTGTACTGCCAGATTTATCATATTTTTGACATCTAAGTTTCTGTGTATCTTATCTGAAATAATTCCCATTTCTTCTAGTTGAGACACGAATTTACGTGTGATTGTTGATTTCAAGTCCTCAATCATGAGATAAAACACCGCCTTCCATTTCCTTATTATCTCTTGCTGTACTAGAAATCATCAATTTTATTCCCAGAAACGTATTTATTTTAAAATTCGAACAGAGTCTTCTACATGCCGATCAATAAAGAAATATTGGAATTGCGAAAAAAAGTATCAGATCGTAGACCAGATTTTATCAGACAAGAGAGTTGGAGATATGACAGACTAGCAGAAACATGGCGGAAGCCCAAGGGTATTGATAATCATCAGCGAAAGCAGAAAAAGGGTTGGCCGAAAATTGTTAGAGCAGGTTTTGGTGGACCAAAGATTGCACGCGGATTACATCCATCAGGATATACTGATAATTTAGTTCACAATGTAAATGACTTGGAAAAGCTTAATCCAAAAACCGATGGAGTAAGATTTGGTCACGGAGTTGGAAAAAAGAAAAGGCTTGTAATTATAGCTAAAGCAAAAGAGAAAAACTTTAAGATGTTTAACGCAAGGGTGTCAACAAGTGGTAGTAAATCTTAAAACAAAGAGACAATTAGTCTCACGAATTTTGGGCGTAGGAGCAAATAGAGTTAGATTTGACTCGGATCATCTTGATGATGTAGCAGATGCGATTACACGAGATAACATACGAAGTTTAGTTACTGCAAAGATAATTGAAATAAAATCAATAAAAGGAACTTCTCGCGGCAGAGCACATTTTAAGAAACACCAGAGGCGAAGACGTGGAACAAAACAAGGCTCAAAGAAAGGTAGGAAGGGAGCTCGAGTAGGCAAAAAGGAAGTTTATGTAAAAAGGATACGAGCAATGAGACATCAGATTAAAGTTTCAAAATCTAGAAAAGAGATTACAAACAAAGATTATTGGAATTTGTATAAACAAGTTGGCGGAAACCAAGTTAGAAACCTAGCACACTTAAGAAGTTTAATTGAAGAAGTTCGTTCGAAAAAAACATAGCTAAAAGCGGTAAATAGCTTTTTTCACGTCTAAGATTTTACCATTTTTAATTCTTATTCCTTCATTTGACAACATCTTAGCTTTTACTTTTTCCCCCCAAGCATAACCGCCTATCTTACCGTCCGATTTTATGACTCTATGACATGGAATTATAACTGGATATGGATTTTTGTTCATGATTCTGCCAATTACTCGTTGACCATTTTTAAGACCAATTGCTTTTGCAAGCTCTCTGTATGTGGTCACTTTTCCTTTTGGAACTTCGAGGAGTTTTTTGTAAACTTTTTCTTCAAGTTTCAAATCTTTATCACTTCAAGATCTGTTGTTTCCACAAAGTCCATTACTCTCCGTTTGTATTTTCCTAAACCACTCCAATCCAAAAGTGCGAATTTGGCTTCATAATTTCGTTTTAAAATATGAGAGAATAGATTTTGATCTAAAAATTCCAATGCATGTTTTGGCATGATGGTTCCTAAAGCATATTCACTTTCCAGTAGCATCTTTGTGAACTTTTCAGGATAATGGGTACTGCCAAAGCAGATTGCAACATCATGTTTTTTTGCAGTATGTAACAATACATCAACTACAACATTAGCAACATTTTTACACAATTCTTTATCGTTCCATTCTTTTTCTGTTGTTCCCACTTCAATAAACAAAACAGGTTTATTGAGTGCGGTAGGACCATGATGTGTAGATTCTAATGTGATTTCAAACTTGGTAAAATCTTTTCTTTTTTTCCATACAGATTGCAAATATGATTTTTGCAGATGCGGATGAGGTATTGCAACTTGTCTTTCGAATCCACCAAAACGTGCCTCTGAGAAATTGCCAGTACTGTGACAGGTAAGTGCAAGCGTACCTGTTTCAGCAGCGTGTTTTGATAAAAATACAAAACCATCATAGTTGTATTTCTCCTCCAGCCAATCTGCTGAGATAGATGGTGTCGAAATTATAACTAGATCAAAATTTTTTCCACGATATATTTCTCCATCTTGCCCCATGTTTTGAGAAACAAAATTGGCCATGTTATAGCCTGCAGGATCTGATTTGTACGCAACAAGCAATTGCATGTGATAAGAGATATAAGTACACTTTATTAATTTCCTCCAATGGGCAATCCAAGACAGTTGTTAAGAGACATGGTAAATACTATGAAGCTTGCCAAAAAATCAGACAGGGATGATTATACACAGCACCTTAGGTTGGTCCTTCTTGGAATTGGTGCGATTGGAACGATTGGGTTTATAATTCAGTTTGTGTTTTCAGTAATTACTTTCGGGATATAGATGACGTTGAGTCAAGAAAAATCTCATTTCTTTGCTGTCAGGACTACAGGGGGACAGGAAAAAGTAGTGATGGGATTATTAGAAAATAGAATCAAATTAAAAAAACTTAACATCCAATCGGTTTTAC
>JAHEYD010000029.1 GCA_023251795.1 Nitrosotalea sp.
GTTTGCGCAATAACCAAGATAATAGCAAAAAATCAGAATGAATAATCTTACATATGGATTCATATTGACCGCCTTTAATTACTCATCGACACTATTTTCAAACAACTTTAGAACTATTTTTAGTCTTGGAGCCAAAGCAGATGGTTAATGAGATAAGAGCTGATGGATCTGTACAGCCAAAAGCAGGTGTCTCACTAAGACCCATTCGTAAAAAAGCGTTTCATCGAGCTTTAAAAAGAAAAGAAAGTTGGGCTGTAATGGAACAGTCAATGAGAGACATGAGCATAGCTCTTAGCAAAATGTTTTATCCTCGAATTAATGAATACATTAAAAATGAAGATCGTATACTTACATTGTCGCATCTTTTTGAGAGTGGAGTGTAAATGAAAAAAATATCACATTTAGTGTGTCAATTTGATCGACTGAGCTTCAATAAAGAGGGTGGCGGTAAACTCACTCTTGAATTCGGCATGGATTCAGCAAAAGAAATTCAAAAGATTCAAGATTGGGTAAGCCAAAATGAACAAAATCTAGCAGTCGCAGTGTCACCACTCGATTTGGCTCATGATGATACACCAAACCTAGAGGATTACTAAAATGAAATTTATGACAATTGTTTCAATGAAAAAAGGTGACCAAGTTGATGAGCTTAAAATTCCAGGTCGAATCTCAACAGCTATAGAACATTTAAAGAAATGTTATCCATTCCCAGGCAAATTCTTTTACGATCTATCTAGATTTAAGAAAGCTAAATATAGAAATGTGATCTTCACCGTGACAGATGAGCCGATAAGGGATTTGATTGCTAAATGATAAAGACATCAAAAAATTTAAAAAAAGAATCACCTACGCATTCAAAAAACTTTCTGGAAGATATGACGGAGCTGAAGATTGTGCTCAAGAAATTCTCACAAGAATGCTTGAAGGCAAACATCAGCACTCAACCATTGATCAATGCGTTATTGACTATCTACGGCTTGAATCAGGTCGTAAAGGGTCATCAGGCTACGATTCGAGAAAAGCTCTTGCGCACGCCAATCCTTATGAACCGTCGAGAAATTTTGATACTAGCGGATCTAGTGTTCGAATTGATTTGGGAGACCGACTCGATTACGAGCGACTTCTTAAACTGTGCGGAGGGCAAATTTCAAGAGCCTGCTTTAAGCTCTGGTATAAATGGGAATTAAATGGAATTGAGATCGGCGATATCTTTGGATTTAGTGAGTCGAGGGTTAATCAGAGGATCAAAGAAGTTCAAAAACGCTTATCAGAAAGAATTAAGGCAGAGAAATCCAGAGCTGCGCGCGAGAGAACGAAAAAAATGGAGGGAATATTATCAGCGCAAGCAAAAGATGACATGTGGCGAGTGGAACAAGACCAGGATCAAGGACTGGAGACAATTAAATCTTTCAGCATGGCAACGCTTAATGAAGAGAGCTTCTGAAAACGGATTACATAGGAGGTTTTATGCAAACAATAGAGAACGAATTAAAGAGCAAAAAAAAATCATCGGACGAAGAAAGCGAAGAGAAGACCCACTCTTTGGGATTAAAGCAGACATCAGAAGTCGAGACCCATCAAGGATCAAATCAGCTTTCAAAAAACTTGGCGATGCAATTAATGAATCTTATTGATTCTGTGAATAAAGACGGCGTGACGCCTGAAACAGTCAACGCCTCATGTAATGCAGCTTCACAAATATATAAGATTTTAAGGCTTAATTTTGAAATGAAAAAAGAAGGTTTCTAATGACAATCGATGAGTATTTCGAAAATAATAAGAAATGGTCTCTACATTCAGGCGATATCAATGAGCACCTAGATACTCTCAGGCATTACGCATCTCAATGTGATCATGTTACAGAAATGGGATTCTGGCACGGCTGCTCATTCTCAGCATTTCTAGCAGGACGTCCTAAAAAACTAGTCACTTATGACACCAAAATAGATAGTAAACTCGTAGAGACTATTGCCGAATTACAAGATAGAACAACAGATCTACATTTCATCCCAGGCAATACATTAGAAATCGAAATAGAAGAAACCGATCTTCTTTTTATCGACACACTCCATACCTACGACCAGTTAAGACAAGAGTTAAATCTCCATGCAGATAAAGCTCATAAATATATTATTCTTCACGACACAGAAACATTCGGTAAAGAATCTGAAGATGGCACAACCCCAGGATTACTAGACGCCATATATATTTTTCTAATGAATAATCCAGAATGGTCCATTCATGAATTCTTTAGACACAACAATGGTCTAGTAGTTCTTAAACGCGGTTTGACACATTCTCAAAAGTGAATATAATGCTCATTATGGCAGATTCAAATCCTAAAATAAGACAACTCGCAGAAAAATCATTCTTTAGCAAAGTTGGCGACTTCTTAGCCCCTGGCAAAGTCACACAAGCCGACCCATCTGAATATAAGAAATCAGATGACACTCAGTATGATCGAGATATGAAGCTACCTCTCTCAGAACGACTTAAAAAAGTTCAAAAAGGGTTTACAGGCGAATAATGGGTGCACCTAAAGCCGACATAAAAGAATTAGACGTTATCGAATGCGCTTCTGTTGGATGCACTAACGAAGATATTGCTATTATACTCGGTGTGTCAAAAGACACTATAGAGCGTAGATTCGCGGCAGCTATAAAAAAGGGACGCGCAAAAGACTATATGAGCTTTAGAAGAAAGTGTAGGGACGCCGCGTTCCCAGGTAAAGAATCTAAAGAAAAGCCTAACGTCGGGTTTGCGGTGCTATATGCCAAACTTAGAGGTTGGTATGTTGATAGAGTTGACCAAAAGGTAGAATCAGAAGCTAAGACTTCAATTTCAGATGAAACAATTAATAGGCTCAAAGAAGCAGTTAAGTGCGCGACCGAGTAGACAAAGCACTCGACTTATTACCACCAGAACAACACGACAAAGCAGGATTAGAAGCCATAGCGAATGTCTACAAAGAATCGCTATATGCGCTCGCGAAAAGTGGTCTAGGGTTTAAAGACCTGGCACCTAAAACTCATAAGCCAATTACTCAACTTCTTCAAAATGAAGGCAAACGAAAGCTAGTGTGTGTACCTCGTGGATGTCTTAAAAGCTCTATCGCTTGTGTCGCTTATCCAATATGGCTTTTGATTAATAACCCAGACCTTAGAATTCTAATTGATTCAGAACTATGGACTAACTCAGCCACATTCATAAGAGAAATAAAACTTCATTTAGAATCACCTGAACTAGCTTTACTCTTCGGTGAGTTTAAAGGTTCTACATGGAACTCTGATGAGCTCATTATTAAACAACGAAGAAAGAAACTTAAAGAAGCATCGGTCACAGCAGGTGGTGTTGGCACTACTAAAGTGGGGCAGCATTATGATGTGATAATACATGATGACATGAACTCACCTGATAATACGAATACTGTTGAGAATGCTACGAAAGTGATTAATCATTTCAAATACAATGTGAGTATTCTAGAGAATCAAGGCACCATGGTTGTGATTGGAACTCGTTATAGTGAAGTGGATGTGATCGGTCACATTCTGCAAAATGAAGATGTAGAAATGTTTTAAAAGGGGATTACATGAGCACACAGTTATACATGACAGGTCTAGGCGCCACTCAAATATCAGTCGGTCTATCACAAGTTATCAGATTCAAAATGGGTGATTACCAAACTGTATCAGCAATCAAAATTCTTTCTGGTGGATCTCTAGAAGTTGTACCACCTCAATTTTCAGGATCATCAACCGCTGCAGGTAATGCCTGGACTAAAGGTTATCTAGTTGGCGCCTCAGAAGTAATAGCGATCAATGGTCCTGCTGTGTTTTATCTTGCTGCATCCGGTTCAACTGTCGTTGTTCAAGCCCTTGTTGGATACACTGCAGGCGTTACATTGCCATGATAATCTCATCATTGATGCCTCCAGTAATTGGCAAGCAATATCCTTTCTTAATTAAGATCGGGTCTTTGTAGTCATTGAAATGGCAAGTTATATACAAGAAAGCCTACAATGAAGACGGCTCGCTTTTCTATCCTGAGAAGCTCACTTCGGACTTTTTGGAATCTGCCAAAAGAACGATGGGAAGTTATATCTTCAGCAACCAGTACCTTAACGAAATTATCCCTCCCGAACTTCAGACGTTTAAGCAGGAGTGGTTTAAGTATTACTCTAAAATACCTGACAACATTAATACTTTTATTTTCGTTGATCCTGCTCTCTCTGAGCATGATGGTTCTGATTATACCGGAGTCGTTGTTGCTTGCGTTGATTCTAACGGTGAATGGTATATCCCCTTTGCTCGAAGATACAGAGTCACACCAACAAAGCTCATAGATCTACTCTTCACTCTTAATCAGCAGTTCAATCCAAATATCATCGGTATTGAAGAAGTATCTTATCAGAAATCACTTCTTTATTTCTTAGATGAAGAGATGAGAAGACGTAACACCATATTGCCAGTCAAAGGGATCATGCCTCCCAATAACAAAGCAAAAGAATTACGCATTCAGTCATTAGTACCAAGATTTGAATGGGGTCACATTTGTTTGACTCAAGGCCTAAATGATCTTGAAATGGAGTTACTAAAGTTCCCAAGAGGTAGTCACGATGACTTGATAGATGCGCTCGCTTCAATTGAGTACATTTATTTTAAACCAGACAACAAGGAGAAGTTACTTGAAAAACCCATTAGCGCAAATGCTCCCGAATATGAAAAGTGGTTCATTCAACAGCTCGCCAACGGTAGAGACCCAAGACAACGATCTGACTAAAAAGATTCTCGACAATCCTGAAGAATTTCGTGTTGCAGTTGGTCAGGCTCAAATGGATGGCATTCAACATCTAGAAGTGACAGAGAAACTCTTTGCGTATCTCACTCGTAATTCAGATACGAAATATCTAACTTATGGCGATCCAGGTTTGAAAATATATAAAGCCGGAACTAAAGATGCGATCGAAAAGGTCGAGTCTATGAATGCAGAGGCCTACAATGATTATCTGGTCAAAAAAAAGTTAGCTGAAAAGTTATAAGCACAATGGAATATGTTATCTACGCTTTAGTGATATTAAATATCGCTCAATTAGTATTTTGGTCTAGGCAAGTACAAAAGCTAGTTGATAAATTGATGTCACGTAATTATGCTGAATACGTTCAAGTGAACAATCCGCCGCTTCCCACGGTGATAGTAGAAGACGATCTTGTCGAAGAGACAGACGTACTAAACGAACTTAATGGGATGATTGGCAATTGAGTATACAAGACATTACTAAGAATCTGATGCGTAAATTCACCTCTGATGAAGGTGAGCCCCTTGAATCTATCGATAGAGCTCAAGATCAACCACTCGATGAACAAAAGATTGTAAATTATGTCAAAGATAAATTGGAACAAGTTAGGCAAACTAACTCTCGAATTGCTGTGGATGGCGTTTATCTCACTAATGTCGCTTATCTTCTGGGTTTCGATGGCGTGTATTATGACACTACTTATCGACAGTTCAAAAACATAGATCCAAAACGTAAGCTCACTCGTAATCGTTTCAAGATTAATAAGATATTGCCAACGATTCAAAATCGCTTAGCTCGTATCACACAATCTCCACCTAAATATGATGTCAGACCTAATTCTACTGATACTCACGATAAAGACGCTGCACGTTTAGGTCTCGATATCCTTAATAATATTTTAGACAAAGAGTGCTTTGAAGAGAAGAGACAAGATCTGCACATGGCTGCAATGCAAGGTGGTGTGTCTTATCTTCAAGTAAAATGGAATTCTGAAGCCGGTAAACCAATGGTCGATCCTGAAACTGGTGAAATGGATGGCTACGAAGGTGATGTTGAGCTTGAAGTTCTAAACTGCTTAGAATTATTCCCAGATCCTCTCGCTAAATCTTTAGATGATGCTCAATGGTTTATTAAAGCTAAGGTTCGTAAATTAGAATATTTTCAGCAGAGATATAATCGTGGTCATGCAGTTAAAGAAGAAGATGCTTGGCTCATATCTTCTTTCTATGATTTAAAATCAAATGCTTTAACTTCAGTTGGTGTTGCAGGTGCAAACACTTCTAACCAAATGAAGAACTCAGCTATCGAACTTGTGTATTGTGAGAAGAGATCAAAAGAACATCCAAACGGTCGAATGATAATCATCGCAAATGGAGTGTTACTCGAAGACAAAGAATTGCCTATCGGTGAGTTCGATGTTTTTAAGTTTGACGATATCGTTGTTGGTTCTCGTTATTATTCTGAAGCGATCATCACTCACTTAAGACCTATTCAAGATCAGTACAACATCACTCGTACAAAGTGTGCAGAGTGGGTTCGAAAGATGTTAGCGGGTAAATATTTATCAGCTAAAGGTGCAGGTCTAGGTCAAGAGGCTATCAATTCAGATTCGGGTGAAGTGGTTGAGTATAATCCTGTTCCGAATGCTCCACCTCCAATGCCAATGAATATCCCGATGATCCCTCAATATGTTTACGAAGACATTAAAGTATTGGATGAAGAATTCAATCAAGTGTCTGGTATCGGTGAAGTATCTCAAGGTGTTTCACCTGGGTCTTCTATGCCTTGGCGTGCAATGGCTTTGTTACAAGAACAAGATCAGACTCGTATTTCAGTACAAACAAAGCGTAATGAAGTTGGTTATGCAAAAGTTGGCAGTGCGATTCTTAAATACGTGGCTAAAAATTATGTCATGCCTCGTGTGATGAAGATTGCAGGCGATGCTATGCAATACGCTGTGAAAGAATTTGTAGGATCACAGATCAATGGCAATACAGACGCTATCGTTATCCCAGGTTCTACAGTTCCAAATTCTAAAGTTTTAAAGAGACAAGATATTCTAAATTCTTATCAAATGGGATTACTCGGAGATCCTGCAGATCCTAAGCTTAGGGCCAAGGTCTTAAGCATGATGGAATATGGTGATGTTGCAGAAATGTGGAAGGGTCAAGCTCTCGACATGGGGCAGATCAAGAAAGCGATCGATGCAATTGAACAAGGTGAGATGCCGAATAATCACGAGTGGGATAATCACGGTTTGTTCTTAACTGAACTAAATGATTATCGCAAAACGGATAAGTACGAGCAGTTGCCAGATGAGTCTAAGAAGATATTTGAGTTCGTTGTTGAGTGGCATACTCAAGTGATTGTGAATTTACAAAATCCACAACTTGCTCAACAGCAGCGCATGGCAGAGACGATGGTTCATACACAAAATCAAATGTTTGGTCCCCTAGGTCAAAGCACGGCCAATCCAAGCTCAGGGATGAGCGGGGGGCCTCCTAATCAACAACCAATGGAAGGTCAAACGAATGGATAATTTAAAAGAAGCCTTAATGCGAAAGATGGCTATGCACAAGCTGCATGCAGGTCATGACAGTGAAGCCGTTCATCAGCATGAAAAAACAGTTGGTGCAGATTCGGAACTTCATGAGTCAAAAGATGAAGCATCTCATGACATGGCTCCTGAATTAGATCCAACATCTGCTGAAGAAATTGATGAACAAAAAATGAATGCAGATGAAGAGATTTCTCATCCTGGCATGGGATACGACGAGAAAGAAAAGATGCTTGAGTCATTGACCAAATCTCACACTGCAGGTCGATCACCAATGTCTCTTCATGAGAAAGTTACGCACAATATGAAAGCCGATCTTCACTCGATGAAGGGTAAGAAGATGGCTCATGACAACAAAGGTAAATATTAAGAAAATAAATTCACGACAATGATGTTGTGAAAATTAAAAATGGAGTTTTTACATGGCCTTCCCAAGTCCACAAGATGTCGGTTTAGAAACTGCGTCTCCTTCCCAGGATTCAAGTAATAACAATGTTTCAAACGATCAAGCGCCCGAGTCTCAACAAACTCAAGACCAAGCCATCTCCCAGGTAGTCTATGAGCTTGAGAAATTAGGCAAGATCAAATTTCAAGGAGAAGAATGGACGCCAGACTCTTTGAAAAAAGCTATGTTGCGAGAGAAAGATTACACTCGTAAAACCCAAGAGGTAGCAGAACAAAGAAAAAACTTTGAGAGCGAAGAAAAGTTCTACCGCAATCTCCACTGGGATCTACAAGCTGTAGCGAAGAATCCAGAGTTGGTGAGTAAATTCATCCAAACCTATCCCGCCAAATTCCATCAATATTTGAAGGAATACTTGAGCGAGACTTCTAAATCTCCAGATCCGCAATCACAGCAACAGCGCCAGCCGACACCGGACGTCGAGCTTATGAGTCGTTTAGACCGAATGGAGAAGGTGTATGCCGAACAAGAAATCGCAAAGAATGAATCGGTAATCCAGTCAACAATGGACAGGATGTCTAAAAAATATCCTGATGCGATACCAGATCTAGTTTTGGCTCGAGTTGTCGAGGTTCACGACCAAGGCACACAGCTAACAGATCAAGTTTGGGATCAAATTTACAAACAGGTCGACACTCAAATGAAAGACTTCGTGAAAGCGCGCTATGGCGACATGGTTAAACAACAAAAATCAGCTAACGAAAAGGCGAGAGATGTTGGTTCGGGCGGTGGAACCGTCGGAACAGCTCCGAAGAAATTTAACTCTTTTAAAGAGTTGAATGATTTTTCGGTGAAAGACATCGTTAATCGTCATCGTGGCTCTTAAGTAAGGAGTTATTAAATGGCAAATGCATTTCAGTCGATAACATCCGGCCTTGCAGAGTTGAAAAACTACTATCAAGGTCCGATTATCGATCTTATCAGTGAAGAAATCCCAATCTATCGCGCTTGTGAAAAGGTGAAAGAGGGTTGGTCTGGTTATCAGGTTGTACGTCCGCTCCGCACAGTTCGTAACCAAGGTGTTGGTGCGACTAGTGATGGTGGTGTACTCCCAAAAATCGGTCGACAAACAACCGTGCAAGCTTTGATTGCTGCAAAATTCAACTATTTACGTTTCGGCGTAACTGGTCCGATGATTAAAGCATCACAAAGCGATGTTGGTTCGTTTGTACGTTCTGCAGCTTACGAATTAGAGATGGGTTACAAAGATTTGAAAACCAATATCTCTCGTCAGCTTAACTGGGACGGTACGGGCACAATCGCACGCGTGAACACAGCAGCTTCGGCTTCTAGTTCGCTTGTTGTTAAAGGCCGTACAGACGGTGAACCTGCTCTTAAATACATCGATGTTGGTACTGTATTTGATGTTGTTGCTTCTAGTGCTGTTACTGTTTCTCAAGTAACTGTACTTGCAATTTCATCTGGCACACCTTCAGGTGCAACTGCGACGTTGACACTTGATCAACCAATCACTGCATCTGCAAACAATACTTTGATCCAAGCGGGTTCTTTGAGCCAAGAGATCCAAGGTATTTATTATGCATTAGACGGTGCTACATCGACTATTTATAACGTAGATCGTTCAACTAACTTAGCATTTCAAGGTAACGTCACCGACGTTTCTGGTAACGCTAACCCACAGTTGACTATCGATTCTATGCAGAATCCGTTTAACGAAGGTTTGAGACGCGGTAACGTAAATAAGTACAACGCAGTTTATTGTGATTTTACTTCTCTACGTTATTATCAAAAACTTCTCGTGCCAGACAAACGCTATGCAAATTCCACTCAAGGTGATGCGACATTTGGCGATAAAGGCAAATTCTATATGGACTTTAACGGTATCCCCGTTGTGCCAGATAAAGATAGCCCAGTTCGTTTCGCATTCTTGCCTGCTGAAGTTCTGAAAATGTACGAACTTTGCGCAATGGAATTCGCTGATGAAACTGGATCAATGTATATCGCTCAATCAGATGTAGACTCGTTTGAGGTTCGCGTTCGTCACTTTACGAACATGTTCAATGAACAACCTGCAGCTTGTGGCGTGTTACTTGGTTACACATCACCTTAATAGGAGAGACTAATTTGGGACGCGTAGAGCGGATCAATAAAGTTATTAAATACCATGACCCCAAACTATTTTGTCTTAAGGACTCGGATGGGAAGCTGAGTCTTTATCGAAAGAATTGGAAGTGGGAACCTTACAAGGTTGGTGACGATGTAATTCACTTTGCGCGTCCCGATCATTTCTTTATTTGCTCACTCACTCATAATTGGAAGGCTGCAGGTAGTCCTGTTGATTGGGGTCTTGTGCCGATAGTTGAAAGACTAAAAGCTATGGATCTTTGGAATAGGGATATTGCAGGCGAGGTTATCGAGCAAGAGGAGAAGCATTCTGAAATGATGTCTCGAGAAAGACAGAGTAAAAATGAGGATTTTTTGAAAGAGTTTAGGCCACAATTTGCTCGTGCAACGAGTGATATTAATACCTCTACTCTCGCAAAAAAAGATTTAAGAAAAATAAAGGAGAAATAAAATGGCTGTAGTAAATAGAACTCTAGATGCTTCTGAGCAACGTAAGGTTGCTGGCATCAAATCCGGTGTAGTAGCGACAGGATTGACACTGCCCGTAGTATTTGCAGATCAACCTCTCACAATTCAGGCCGCACAAGCTGCATTCTTTGGTATTTCAGGTTCACCTGTATATCTTTTGACTTGTCAGCGTTTCATCAACGGTTCTGGAGCAACAGTATTTGAAGTAGGTACAACATTCGCAGCTCGTGCGTTTGGTACTTCAGGTCTTTTGCCATCTGGTATTTCACTCCCAGCTACAGGTTCATCACTTTTGAACCTTGTTTCTGGTGACGTGTTGATGGTTTCTACGTTTGGCTCTAACGCTGCTGTTAGCGGACTTGCGCTTTCAGTTGTGTTGTTGCCTACACAAGACATCCGAACTTATTTCGGTCTTGTCTAAAACACTGGCCCTAGCAGAAATGCTGGGGCTTTTTTCATAGAGGGAATTCATGGGAATTATAAATAGAGCAAAAGATATTACAGACAAACATGAAGGTATGCCATTCGCATTCGCAAATTTATCATTCTCGAATGGAGAAACTGGAGTGTTAGCCTATGTGCCATTCCCTTGTAATCTGAGGGATGCAAACATAGCCACATTTAGTGTAGTTGGCTCAATAAATTTAATTTTGACAGTTAATAGATTCATAGTTGGCGCTGGGTTTACTAGCTATACAGTTGGATCTACTTTTGCGCTTAGAAGTTTTGGCACTAGCGGAGTCTTTGCTTCAGGTTTATCACTGCCTGCATTCGGTTCAACTCTTCTCCAATTAATGCCAAATGATGTTATCGGATATTTAGTTGCCGGTGGATCAACGGCTTCATGTTCTGGTATTGCGGGTAATATTATTCTGACCAAAACACAAGATGTGACTAGATATTTTGGTGGAGTAACTTAATGCCAAATATTTTCGCGCCAAATTCATCATCACCCTTAACAACTAAGGGTGATTTGTATGGGTTCTCAACTGCTAATACGAGAGTTGCAGTTGGTGCAAATGGTTTGTTTTTAAAAGCAGATAGCTCAGCAGGTGCAGGCGTAACTTGGGCTAGTGCTACAGGTACAGCGGCGATAAGATCAGTTACAACAACAGATGGTGCGACCACTGCAGATAGTACACTGGTTTTTAGTGGAGCTTCTTTCACAGAAACATTATTCACAGCCGTTGGTAATTCTGGGATTATTTTAACTCTTGTGCATAACGGAACATCTTTAACTCAAGTGTATACGATTGCCACAACTGGTGGTCAGACAATTGGTGGATTATCAAATCCGATAATGCATACAAACGGTCAGATTTTACAGGTTCAGAGTGATGGTGCAAATTGGGTTATTTTAAATTCTCGAACCATAACCGGATGGGTTGACGGTGGAACTAATACGATCACGGGAACCACTACTAACCCAACAAAAGGGACCACAAATTCGGATAAAATTTGGTGGAGACGAAACGGTTCAAACATGGATATTAGAATGGAATATCGTCAAACGGCTGGCAGTGCAGGCGCTGGCAGTGGCGATTATTTATATTTAATTCCTGGATCTCAAAGTATTGATACATCTTTTGTTGGAACATTTAGCACAGTGGCACCGCAAAACGTAACGAGCGTTGGCTTAGTTGGATCAGCGAGAACAGTTTTGTCTACATCTCAGACTGGCACTGGTTTCACATACGTTTACGATTCAACTCATTTTAGAATTATTCTTTATAACGGTTCAAACGTATTTGCTACCAGTTCAACTTTTTACGCACTTACAGGCATAGTTTCTCATGAAGCTTGTTTCTCGGTTCCAATATCAGGATGGTTACCATGAAGACTTATTATGTTAGATTTGGTTCTGGAGATCCAAGACCAAATGTTGGCTTAGCACCTACATTCTTAATTTTTAATAATTACGGCACGGGAGTCACACCTCCAGGCATAACAGGTGTGATTGGTGCGACCGGAATTTATGCATTTCTTTATGGCACAACAACTCCAATCGCTTTTTTAATAGATGGTGCAACGACAGGCCTTGCCGCTTCAGATAGATACGTGACAGGCTCAATAGATCCTGCAGATAGGGCTGATGAATACGGCAACACACTTGTTGCAATCGGTACAAGTAACATCGCTCTTGGGACTACATCAGTTGCTCTAGGTGTAACTTCTGTAGCACTTGGAACTACTGCAATAGCCATCGGAACAACTGTAAGTGCGATCGCAACAACACTTTCAGTTATTGGATCTTCTTTATCAGTTATTTCACCATTAATAGGATCGACCGCGTCAAGTTACGGTTCTACTAGCGTAGATCCTGTCGATCTGTTTGGATATATGAAACGCATTCAAGAGAATTTAGAAGGCAACAACACTTTCATAAAAACGAGTGGCGCTCTCTCAATTTATACTCGAGGCAGTTCAACATTATTAGCACTTAAAACCATAGCCAATAGTGCGTCTATGGTTACTAAAACATAAAGGAGAAAGAACGATGTCGCTTCCCACAATATCGCTCGCCGTAATCGCTAAGAACGAAGAGAAGAATATTCGCCGTCTATTAGACTCGGTGAAAGATTGCTTTCATGAGATCGTATTTGTAGACACAGGATCTACAGATAAAACGAAAGAGATTGCTCAAGAATATGGGTGTAAATTATATGACTTCACTTGGGTTGATTCTTTCTGTAAAGCTAGAAACTTTTCTTTCTCGAAGTGCACATCTGATTATATCATGTGGCTCGATCTTGATGATGCGCTCCTCAATCGTGAAGCTTTTATTCAGTGGCGTGATAATGCTATGGCCCTTACACCTGTATGGTTTGCCACATATAATTACGCACTAGACGCAAACGGTAAGCCAATTATTTCTTTTGTGCGTGAACGTGTATTTCGTAGAAGTCTTAACCCCGTTTGGCAATATGACATTCATGAAGGCATTATAGCGAAACCCGAATGGCATCCTGCTTATGCAGTTTCATGGGCTGTTAATCATCATAGAGACGCCGAAGATATTAAAGCTGACAAATCTCGCAATATTCAGATCATTGAAAATATGGTTAACAAAGATGCGAGAATTAAGTTTTATTGGGGTAAAGAATTGTATGAAGCTCAACGTCCGTTTGATGCTTTACCTGTTTTTGATCAAGCATTAAAAGATAATTTAGAATATCACGACAGACTTTTGTCTTATCAATACGCTGCCTATTCAGCAATGGCGTGTTATGACATGATGAAAGACGATAAAATTGAAGAGAAGAAATCTTATTTCAATAAAGTATTGGATTATTGTGATCAAGGCATAAAATTAGAGCCAAATCGAGCCGAATATCACGTTTGTATTGGTGATATGTATTTAAAAATGGGTGATTTGGTTAAATCAGTACCGTATTTCTCTGCAGCTAAGAATTGTATAAACCACAAGCCTTTTGGCTCTGTGTATGAAGGCGCTATTTACTCATTTTTAAATTGTTATGGCGAAATACCGTCATTACAATTATCAAAAATCTATACACATCTTGGCGATCTTGCTCGTGGTAAAAAAGAGGCTCTTGATTGCATTCAAACATACAAGAATGAAGAGGCGAAAGCCGTTTTAGCTGAAATTGAGCGTATTGAATCACTCACTCGCTTAGAAAATAACCAAAATGCAGTGGATGACATTGTATTCTCATGCCCTCCGCACAATGCTTATGAGTTTGATGAAGAGATGTACAAAACAAAAGCAATGGGTGGATCTGAGACGGCTCTTATTCAAATGGCTAAATTTATTAAGAGCAAAACTGGCAGACCAGTAAAAGTTTTTAATATGCGATCAACTGATATCGTTTCAGATAGCGGAGTTGAGTATATTTCGACATCTAAAGTGAATGAATATTTTAGCAAGAATAAACCTAAAGCTCATATTCAGTGGAGACACAATATTCGTTTATCGAATGCCCCCAGCTATCTGTGGTGTCATGATCTTGTGACCTATGGAGTAGAGTCTAGTCAGAATTTCGATAAGATTATGTGTTTATCACAATTTCATAAAGACTATGTGCAAGCTATGCAAGGTGTTCCCGATAGCAAGATTGTAGTTACAAGAAATGGTGTGACTCCAGAGAAATTTGATTTTGAACGTCCTATAAAGAATCCGAATAAGTTTGTCTACATGTCTTCACCGGATCGAGGCTTAGGTCGAGCTATGAAGATTATGGATGAGGTCATCAAAGACAGACCTTTTGCGGAGCTTCATGTTTATTATGGTATTGAGGGACTTCATAAATACGGCAGATCAGCACTTCACGACAAGCTTAAGAAGATGATGGCCGACAGACCTTATGTTAAATATCACGGCTTCACAGAGCAGAATAAGATGTACAAAGAAGTTGCTGACGCTGTCGTATGGCTTCACCCGGCTACTTTCATCGAATCTTTTTGTATCACGGCTCTTGAGATGCAAGCTTTAAACATATTCCCAATCACACGTAAATTAGGGGCACTAAGAGACACTCTGAAAGACGCTGACAATAATGGAATGGCAATCCTTTTTGATCAAAGCGAAGATACTCTAGACCAGGACGGTATTGAAATTCCTGATTCAGTAGTTAAAGACTACGTTAAAGCAGTACATCAGGTGTGTGATGAAAGAAAATGGGAGAATATCAAATTCGATTTAGAGAAACATTCTTGGCAGACAGTTGCTCAAGAGTGGATAGATTTCATGGAGATTAGTTGAGCATAATTGAAGAGGATGTTTATTCGTACAAAGACCCAGATCCCATCGTCCCTTATGGCGTTGGGATCGTTACTTTCGGACTAACTCAGTGGGACGCTTTAGACGGATACGGACCATCGTCTCGAGGATTACTCTGGCAACTATATCAGATTTGGTTTGACACTGAATTTTATGATAACATTTCTACGAGTTGGACTAACGATAACTCAAGCATCACGACGTCATGGACCGACGACAATGCTGTGATCACAACTACATGGGCAAACGAAGGTGTACTTAACGGATATTAGAGAGGTCAAGGATGACACGTTTAGAATTAAGAACCTTAATGCTTTCATGGCTGGACGATGACCAGTCCGGTTACTTCACAGCAGCACAATGTAATGTCTGGCTAAATTTAGCACAACGACAAGTTCAGATGATGTTACTTCAGGCCGGTGAAAATTATTACATGAAGCCTGTCACTACGACTCTTGTTTATTCACAACCTGATTATGTTTTGCCATCTGATTTTATGGTTGAGCATAGATTAGAGATAGTTTTATCTGGCACTGGCACGACTGAAAATCGTCAGCCATTAATGCCGATCACAACTAATCAACAAGATTTAATTGCAATCGGTCTCGGTAATCCAACCCATTATTACATAAAAAAAGATCGTGTAACAATTAGCCCGACTCCGAGTACAGCTTTGGTTATGAGACTCTATTACTCTCCTCGAGTTGCAGATATGACTTCTGACTCTGATAGCCCTGATGTGCCAGAGCAGTACATGGAGTTTGTTGCGATATTAGCTGCGTATGATGGTTTTATAAAAGATGATCGTGCGCCAGCAAATTTAGTTTTGAAAAAAGAAAAATACGAAACCATGCTTAAGCAAATGTCTGAAGATCGTTTACAAGATCTTTCTCGACAGGTTGTTATGGTTAATGACTACGATGCACTAGGACCATTTTATTAATGAGTAATGAAAAATTAAAGAGTGAAAATTATTCGAATATGGGGGGTATCAACAGTAAGTTATCGACTTACGATACTGGCCCTATGGAATTTCTTGACATCATCAATCTGGATTTTCAACGACCTGGAGCTTTGACTCAGCGTTGGGGCTCAACGATGTATGTTGGTCAAACATTTTCTGGTCAAATTCAATCTCTATACGAATATCTACAGTTAAATGGTGCTAGTTATGTTGTGATTGCGCACACTGGTGGAATTTGGTTAGGCGCCACGACAGGTAATAGCCAAGGTGTTAGCTTAAGAGGTGGTACTTTAGCTTTTAATTTTTTTGATTCTGAGGCAAAGGCTGGGCTTGGCGGTCCTGTTTTAACAAGTCAAGTTCCCGCATACTCGCCTCTCTCTGGCACATATCCTGTACCTGGAGATGGTACGGCATATTTCAATCTAAATGATCAAGT
>JAHEYD010000082.1 GCA_023251795.1 Nitrosotalea sp.
CCTTAAACGGTACAAGTTTGCCATTCATCCATATCTTGCCTTGTTCTTTCATAAGAAAACTCAAGCAGTATGGTAATTTAAAGAATTAATCAAAATATAATTTCAAACGCAAGAATCTCAAACATACTAATATTGTATTAGATACAACGAAGAACATGGAACCAATATTGTCTTTCACAGCTGTTGCATTGCTAGTTATTGGTTTGATAGGGCAAGGCTTTGAACTACGAAAAATTAAGGCATCTATAACAAGAGACGAGGACTTGACATCGAAAAACATGTTTACTAACAAAAGAAATTTCAAATGGTATGTTATAATTGGCGCAGGTCTGGTCCTGTGGTACGCAGGAAGTCAGTTCTCCTAAGTGATCTATATAGATCAGGTCTAAATATTGCCTCTACTATTGTATAGTAGCGCGTGTTTTGGGTAACGCCGGACTGATTCTAGATAAGGAGGTCCAAGAACAAACCCTATTTTGACTTCTATAGGTAAAGACCTGTAGGGGTCAAATGTTTTGATAATTTTATTTTATACAAAAGTAATCTTTGATCTCTCTGCATGAACTGCACAAATAGCTCTTTCTATGTTGTCTGAAGCATCTTCTATGACTATGATAATTCTTGAGGTTTCTTCTTGTGCATCCATGTTTAAGATGTTAAGTCCTGCTTCACCTACTCTGGAGCTTGCTTTTGAAGCAATCTGTTGCACGCGCCACATCTCGTCTCCTATCAGAGTGATTACTCCCCTATTGTAAGTTATAGTGGCCAGCGAATCAAATGCTAGTATGTATCTCTCGTTTCGTTTTACATAATCTGCATCAAGGAATAATATTCTTGTAAATTCAATGTCGTCTTTTGTGTATGGCGACAATACAACAAACTCACTGTATCTTTTCTCTTTTTCAAGTGAATCAAAGAGGCTTTGTGCAGCTACGCTTTCTATTCGTAGGATTGCACAGTTTTTCTTTCCTGTTACTATTTTAAGTGGATGTCCATTTTTGTCAGGTGGCCTTCTTTCTATTGTTGTAGTCTTTGATGGATTGTTCATATCAGTGATTATTATGGGTATGTCCAGACCGTTCTCCACTATTTCTTTGATGGCAATGGGATCAAGAATCTTCATGCCAAACATTCCTGCAGTTCTTGCTTCGTTATATGAAAGATGAGTGATGTCCTCTAATTCGTCTTTTACTACTCTTGGATCGGCAGAAAGTACTGCACTGTCTTTTTCAAAATCTATTCTTGTGTTGTATTTTTTATCAAACAATATGCCAAGATCTGCAGCCGTTCTGTCAGAACCACCTCTCTCATATGTGGTTTCCAAGCCATCAACAGTTTTTCCAATAAATCCTCCTATTGACAATACATCATTTTTTTCTAATAATTTTTCAATTAATTCTAGGTTTCGAGCAGATTCTGATAAAAGAAAGTTTGCAGATTCAACATTATTGTCTGTTATTATGGGCCATACATCAAATCCTATTACATCAGATTTTATGTTATTACTTTTTAGAATGTAGTTCATTACATATGACATCAAGATCTCGCCTGAATAAGCAAGTGTACTTGATCTGATTACATCTGCAAATTCTTTTTTTTCTAAAGCTTGTTTGATGGCTTTGGTTGCTTTTTCTAAAAAAGAATCAATTGATTTCTTACATTCATCATGGTATTTCTTATCTACAAATTCAAGTATCTTATCATATGGTTGTCTTAGATTCTCCATACCGATATCTTCTCCTTCTTGTGCTTTTTGGCCAATCATGATTGCAATATCAGTAAGTGATCTTTGTTTACCTTCATGTAATGTGAGTGGAGCAGAAAAGACAGCTATTACCTTTGCATCTTTTTTTAATTCATTTATTCTTTTGACTATAATCGGGATTAGGTTTCCGTCTACTCCTATGGCACTTCCTCCAAACTTGGCAACTGCTAGGTTTTTCAAAACTTTGATACAACTCTCAAAATCCTAGTATAAAGCATTGCGTGAAAATATGGTTCAATACAGCAAATTGTGATCGCGATATTTCCTCTCATTATTTAGAATAACTTATGCGGATCCCTTAATATCTAGAAGAGGAAATTTATGCCATGATTCCAAATCGAGACTTTTTTGAGGAGGAACAGCCAAACGAGATTCAACGCGGTGAGCTTTTCAAGGACAATAATACCAATCACATTTTACAGTTTGTTCCTGGCGTAGGATTGGTACACAATGAATCCTTTTGCAAAGAAATAACAGGATGTATTAATTTTCAGCAAAACAACTGAATCACAAAAATTTCTTTATAATATTTGCAGCCTTTTGTGCGCCATCATACATTTTGGGATCTCTTTTTTCACTAATTTTAGCAGGAATCAAAGATTCGAGACGATCAAGATCGTCAAAAGAAAAACCTACTTTTTTTGCATTCTCTTCTTGCTCAAAATGTCCTTTGATTGGAATAAAGATCCCAGGTGTCCCATAAGACGCAGCTTCGTCTATTGTAGATTTCCCAGCTAGAGAAATTATCAGATCTGCAGCATAGATGATTTCATGTAAATTATTTACAAAGCCAAGATTTCGTATGGTGTCATCTAAAATTTTCAAAGCTGGACCAGAAACAATTAGCATGTTTGCATCAAGGTTTAGTTTTTTGAAAACGTGAATTGTTTTCTCGATTAAAAATTGTCCTGCACTGGTACCACCTACGCTTATTACAACTGTTTTCCTATCAAAAGAAAATCTCTTTCTAAGTTCTTCCCTAGAATATAGAGTCTTTCTAACTATTGGACCTACTTTTATGATGTTGTCCTCATCAGGCCCATCTTCTGGCATGATGATGACATCACATTTTTTCATTATCTCTTTCATTGATTTATTCATCTTTTTTTCTATGAATGAACCAATCCCTCTGGCAAAGTTAGTCTCAAGAATATCAGTAATTAACACTGTTTTCAGTTTTTTTTCTTGAGCTATAGTCAAGGACGCAAAATCCTCATCACTTACAATCAGTTTTGGTCTTTCCTTTTCTATTATATTTGATGAAATATTTTTACATTCTTTATAATATGAATAATACTTGAAAAGCCACCTCAATGGATTTTTCAGAGTTCCATTTTGAATATCAAAAATTGGTGGTTTGTAGAGATTTTGTGCCTCAAATCCATAGTCTGAAAACAACCTTGGACCTCCTTCACCACTGACAAATTTTATCCTAGTATTGTCAAGATGTTGAGCAATAGCTACGTCACGTGTTGCATGACCAAGACCTATGGGACTTGAAAAGAAAGTTAGATCAGTCATACATCAAATTTATTGCATGATAATTTCTATATTTTTCTTTTTTTGTAAAATTCTCAAAGTTTAAATGCATTTTTAATTGGAGCCTTGTTGGGTTCATAGTCCAGCCGGTTATGACGTCGCCCTTACACGGCGAAGATCCAGGGTTCGAATCCCTGTGGACCCATCTAATATTACTTGAAACTTCATGAATTATTTTTCAATTAACGATTTGAGTCTTGGTAGCGAACTCTTGTAAAGTAAATCATACTTTGAAATCGCCTTTTTGAATTTTGATCTTGTGACATTGTTTGTACCGATATATCCAGACCACGTAATTTTTGTCAGGTTTTTTCCAAGCGGTTTTATTGACAAAGTAGCAAAGTATGCTCTAAAGTGTATCGTCTCGCCTGTTACTAAATATGAAAAAGACTTGGGACTATTCCAGATTACAATTTGCTCCTCGATCAAAGAACCGTCCTGAAAGGTAATGAGTCGTGTTGCGCCAACTCCTTTTCTTTTCTTGGATGTAATAACACACTTTTTGATGCCAACAATCCATTTTGGCAGGTTTGCAATGTCACTTAATTTTCTCCAAGCTCTTTGTGGCGATACATGAACAACAACTGATCTTGTTACCATTCCATTTAGAAACTGCCTTATCATACTTGTTTGAATTGATAATACATTAGTAATAAATCTGATTCAAGATTACATTGACTAAAAATTCATTCTCAAACACAGAGTCTTAAACAATCACAGGTAAGCTCTTTCAGTCCGACAAATTAAAACCACAATTAGAAAATATGGTTTGGTTTTTCTGTAAATTCATTTAAAATCCTCTAAACCCTTGCGGTCTGCAAAGTTCAGGATGGTCTTTTAGATATGATATTTTTTCAAGTATCGAGTTTTTATCTTCTGGAAGAGTGCCTCCTATTGGATACGCATTTGAACCATGGTTTGCTCTAAATATGATTGGCGATTTTGTTTCAATCTTGCTTACCAAATTATCAAGCTCTACTAATGCATCCGCATCATCGATTGGTACAAATGGCTCCTTGAATTTTGTCATAAATTCCTCTCTAACTCCATCTTCGATGTGTAGTGTAAGAGCACCAAGATAATGTGGCGAGACTTGACTGACTACACTGGCCGTGTCATCGATGTGTTCTTTGGAATGTGTCTTACCACCAAGGCCAAGTATTATCATACATGAAATTATGTATCCTGCGTCCATTGCTTTCTGACATGCTTTGATAATGGTTTGACCTGTTGCACCTTTTGTTACCTTCTTTAGAATTTTATCAGAACCACTCTCTATTCCTATATAGAACATTGTGAGCCCTGCATCATAGAGTTTTTTCAAATCTTCAGAAGATTTTTCAAGTAAATTTTTTGGCATTGCATAACATGATACTCGCTCTATCTTTGGAAATTTAGTATGAATATAATCAAGTATCTGAAACATTCTGTCTGTAGAAAGGTTTAGTGCATCGCCATCTGCCAAAAAAATCCTTCTTGTGTCTTGCATGTGTTTTGCGGCCAA
>JAHEYD010000083.1 GCA_023251795.1 Nitrosotalea sp.
CGTGATTTTATTCGTGGGGTCGATACTAACGGCGGGATGTAAAATAGACCCGCTTAAAATTGATCCTTGCGCTATTTTACCAGAAATGAATAACTGTTACGCTGTACCTCTTAATCAACCGGACAAACCAGAATATGAACGACCTTTAAATGCAGGCGATATTTGTGTTACTGCAGATGATTACGCAAAAATTCAAGCCTACAATCGTGAAGTCTTAAGACGTTGTGCGAGTAATTGCGAATGATAGATATGCTAAAGCTTATCTTCACACACAACACGAAAGAGATTGTGGTTGAGAAACCTATCTTCGTATTCCCTCCATACATATCTATAGCTCTAGCTGAATATGGAATACATGAAGAGTTAAACGGTGATAACCCACGCATCCTGACATATCTACAAAGTGTAATGAGTCAGAGTGATGTGAAAGACGAAATCAGTTGGTGCGCAGCTTTCGTCAATTGGGTCATGCGTGAATCCGGTTACCCGTTTAATAATTTACCTCTTGCGAGATCTTGGCTATCAATGGGTAAAGAGTCTAAAGAATATAAACAGTTTAGTGTTGTAATCTTGAAACGTGGATCGATCTCATGGCAAGGTCATGTTGGTTTTGTGATCGCTGAGCGTGGTCCATACATCTATGTTCTTGGTGGTAATCAAAGTAATACGGTTAAAATATCAGAGTTCCCAAAAACCGATGTTTTGAGTTACCGAATATTCTAAGTCACATCAATCGAGTCTTCATCTCTAGATTTAAAATATTGAATGATCTGATGCTTAATGGTTCTTTGTCTTAAAGAGTCAGTGTTTAACTGCCACAACCCTTGCCAGTCTTTCTTAATGTCAGTTACGGGATCGTATTTATTTTTAGTGATGATGTCCCATCTCTCGACGTAAAATCTATTCTTCTTTTTGCCATGCCAGAGATGATTGATCAGTCCAGGTACATAGCCCAAATTGTTTTTGATGTATAAATCTGCCTTAAGTTGCCATTCATCTAACAAATGCTTGTAGTTATGAGTTGCTGTTTGAGGGTATGACCTCTGTACATCGTTAATAAGAGCCATAGCCATGTGATGATCGGCTGCCCCTATCGTGAAGTCTATAAGACCGCCTAAATGGTTCCACGCGTCTCTCGTGCAGGCCCAAGCATAACCAGGATGCCAGTGTTCATATGGACCACCACCTAATCCACCATGCCCCGCACGATTAGGTTTTTGCATATGATTCAGATGATACATATAAACAAAACCTTTATGCGTCTGTATGGGTTCCATGTGTGGGCTAACGTCTTGAGCATGAGAGAACAACTGAACAACAGGGTGAAGTTGCAATTGATGAACGGTCTCTAATAACCAATCTTGTCTTAAGAAAAAAACATCTGCGTCTATCCACGCTACATACTTCCAATCTTGTGGAAGTCTTTGAACTGCAATATTTATCATGTTCTCTTTGTGCCAAAGCACCTCACCAGATCTTAATCGATAATGTCTGTGATTTTGTGCATCTGTTATAACGTGAGGTCTGTCTCCAGTGGCAAGCTCAACAACATGAAGTTGAGCCCCTGATTCAATCATATGTCTTTCGAATTTCTTAAAGAGATCGTATCTAGATTTGTACCTTATTGGATTCGAAATCACAGTCACTACATGCAATTTCGATAGATCCATTATGCCTCATGTGTTTTGTCTATCTTATCAATAAACTTCGAATCTCTAAGAATCATCCTAGCATGAAGAATTTGAGAATTAAAAAAGAAACCTTGATACTCAATAAACATTTTTGTCAATTTATCGAAAAATTCTCTAGGCGTATAAGCACGCAAATGCCCTAAGAACTCTTTGGTATCTCTCCAGTCTAGGTCACGACAATCAAACGTGTATCGAGGAGTTGAGACATGCACAATATCAGCTAGACCACAGTTGTATAACATCTCGGTTTTTACTTCGTTCTCATTATATAAATGTTCAATGATCTCACCCGCCATGTAAATCACAGGACGTTGGTCGAAGTCTTTAGAGAGGTATTTATCGAATTTAGGTCTAGCTGACTGAAAAGCTCTTTCATTCATGTAAATTGGATCGTATGTAAATTTAAACTCTTGATGTTTTAAAACGATAGGTAGCCAATACTCACCAGGGCCAAAATCTACAACGTGAGGTGTGATATTTTGATCATTGAAATTCTTTATATCTTTACTAATCAAACCGCCTCTTAATGTTTTGTGCATATTTAAAATATGACTAGCATCGTTTTGGCAATCAACATCACCACCGGAATAAACTCGAGGTGTGGCCATTCTCTTTAGCATCTCGTTTTTTATTATTACAATTTCTGATGGTATATGATCACGGTAGAATGCAGGCAAATTATCCATGACCCACATTGCACGTTCTATTTCATCTGCTCTTATGTATTCATTTAGAACATCGATGAAAGATTGTATTTTAAAATTCTTTAGCTCAACCCCGAATTGCTCCACACATCCTCCTTAGTTAAGATTATCTATATCGTAGAATTTAATTATTCAGATTTAGATGAAATCCAGTTCAGCAAATTACCACTGAGTAATAAGAGTGGGAAGAATAAACACCAAACTGCAAAAAAGAAAATTGTTAAAATAATGACTAAAAAACTCATGATTTTGCTTTGCTTATCCATGACATACATAGTATGTGCCGACTATTTTTAACTTAAAGTCCAGTTCTTAATTACAGTATATATTTTTATTGATTTGTAGGTGCTATTTTAGATTTATGAATAATTTAATAGAATGGTTATTGGTGTTTCTTTTATCTATAGCAATCACTATTTTATCACTTTACGCTCTCATTATAATAACAGCATATGTATTAAGCTATGGCATGGTTTTACCGTATTTCAATCATCTTTAGTTTTAACTATTCCATCAAATATAAGTGGTGGTACTTTTCGCTCTATTGGATTATCGGGTACATAGTGTTTTACATCTAAGTCTTTTAGATCTTTAACCCACAAGAAATGTGGAAACCTGCCATAGTGTGATTTTCGTACAATGATATACCCGCCATGTTTTACGTAATTCATGATGGCATACCAAAAGCAGTTCATAGTTTTGCTAACTTTCGCATATCTTCTAAGTGATATTTAGTAGCTTTAAGTTCTGAATCAGTAGCACTAATTGGCATAAGTCCCATCTGAGTTAATGCTTCAGCTAGTGCCTTCATGATCTCCATAGAATGACCATCATCATTAATAAAAGTTGTTTCTAATTGATTTTCAGGTTTTTTATTTTCATGACAAGTGAATTGAATAGTATATGAAGTTCTTGTATGTCGATCAACTAGAGCTATCTCCCATGCCAATCTATCAATTCTTTTTTGAGCATATCCGTTCATCTCACTCACTCCTTAATCGCGGATTCATATGCTGTCAGTGCGGATCTTGCAATCACACAACTTGGCTGTGTACATATTGTTATGTCGTGATTCTCACCAACATCTTTTAATAAATTCATTTTCAATGCTTCTATTAATAGAAGCACCACAGGATGACTCTTAAGCATCTCACGCTCGCAAGCATCGAAGCCTGAGTTAAATGCTTCTTCAGCACCATATCTCTTGGCTACAACTTTTAAATAATGTGCAGCCAACTCATCTCTCTTCTTTTGCCATTCATTCATTCGCCACGCTCGATTTCTTCTCTAAAATATCTTTCAAAATGATCATTCATATCTTTATGAAGTCCATTATCAAAACACTCCTCACACCACTCACCACAATACAATTCATGAAAAAACTTACCGCAGTCCTTACATTTGACAAGACAAGATTTTTCACCAATCTTCTCACTCATTTGTAACCTTTTTTATTTCTTCTAAAGCCTCATTAGCGATCATAGTATCACCGCTACAATAATCAGTACCGAAGTTGTCACCTATTTTTTCTAAATATTTCACAGCAATCTCAAGCGCCGATTGAAGCTTGGCGTTCTCGTCTTCAAGTTTAAAGTTTAACTTTATAGCACGGTCACACTCCGCAGTGATCGACTCAATTTCTTTTCGTAAAGAGAATAAACTATCCATTAATCCCCACTCAATATCTTCAGAATTTCAGTGTGCCTCGGATATACACCACCGTCGTAATGACGATCATCTACACAGCCTTCTAATGCTGTGATTGCTAGATTGTATTTTGCTAATAGGTCTTGATAAGCGGCGTATTCTATTACACGAGTTCCATCGCTATATTCATCTGGAACGATATCAGCAGCAGAATGACATTTGTCGTTTAATATCCACCATTCTTTTGGTTTCATTTTTGCTCCTTTGCTTCGAAAAAAGCATCTAATTCATACATAAGGGTTTCGCCGTTATCTCCATCTCCTCCGAACTTCCAACAAAAATAATCGCCGTAAACTTTAAAATCTATTTCTGAAATAAATTTCATTATTTCTATGGATTTCGGATGATGGTCTATTCCATTTTCCCAGCGATCTCTAGACTTTTCTTTTTTAATTATTTCTTTTAAATCCATATCACTTCCCACCATCCCTATAACACTCTTTACAAATTCCCTGCCAGCCAGGTTTACCGCTGAACAATCTGCACTTGCTGTACTCTTCAATTGCTTTCTCTTCTTTACATCTTGAACAGATTCTATATTTCTTGCCGTTAATCATTCTGGTTTTGTCTTTAGGCCTTAATCTTTTATTGATAAATTGATTCTCGAAGTCTTC
>JAHEYD010000084.1 GCA_023251795.1 Nitrosotalea sp.
TATGTATGGAGATTTACAAGTAGGACATTTATCAGTGATCTTTTCGTCTTTTAGACCACAGTTACCACATATAGGCACTTTTCTGATCGGCCTGAAAGATCCTACAAGTTCACTAGCCTTTTCTATTGCCTTTTTTATTCCTGCTGTATCCATGTCATCAGATATTTTTAGTTGGAGCAATAATCCACCATTCAACATCTTTGATATGTGGTTACATTCTACAATCTTGTCTGTCTTTAGAGTCATACCACCTATTTCTGAAGCATTTAACACCATACCGGCACTATAGGCATCACCTTCAACGAATTGGTGAATAGACATCTTACCGTATTTTTCGCCATCTAGAGTGGAAAATCTTGTAGCAGCATCGCTTTCAGTCATCGATATGGTAACGTTGTCACCCATTTCTTTTCCCTTTTTGGCTGCGACCTCTATGGCGGTTTCAAGTACCTTGGTCATTATTTCGTTCCCCGCCTTGTTTTCATAACCAAGTATGCCTAATACGGCCTCCTTTAGTCCTATCAGATTAACCACAAGCGTGACTGATCCCTTTTGCATGTATTGGGTGTTACTTGCAAGAATTGGATTTAATCCACGTCTAGTAAGATCTGAGATGTCTTTCTTTCTAAGTGACATTGCTGCAAGTGCAGGTTTCATTAAAATTGCAAGACGTGCCCTAAAGTAAGTTTCATCCTTATTGGATTCAAACGCAAGTCTAGGTAGGTTTATGGAAAGTGCTTGTAAGTTAATTGATGTACCGGTGTTTTTTATATCTCCACGTAATATTCCATGGTTCGATATATGACTCTTAGAGAAGATTACTCTGCCTCCTAATGCTATAATCTCAGAAAGTATATCAGAAAACTCGCTGACTTTGCCTTTTTCATAATCGATTATCAATCCAACGTGTGGAAGTGGTGTTGATTTGATGTATTTCTTATAGCCACCAAGTATAGCGCCTATGACTTTGGAATCAGAACCAAGTTGGATCCTAAATGATGCAAGTGCTGAGTTTTTGTTGTATTTTGGTGCGGTTGATGTTATTGCAAATGCATTTGCAATTTTTTCTTCAATTTCTGAAAGATTTTTTGAGTATTTTTGCAAAACTGTTACTAATCCATCAATAATTACTTCTTGTGATACTTCTTTGAGAAGTAAGGAGGTAAGTAATGAAAGTGATGTTGTAAGATCATCAAGTGTCTTGATCGGTGGCAATCTTGTTACTCCAAGGAATTTCCCACGGAGATCAATTCCATCTTCAAGCAGTTCTTTAATGTTTACAAATATTGTATCTGGTAAGAGCGACCAAATTCCAGTATTTGTTAGATGTATATCACCTGAAAGATGTGAATCTGCTACATCCTTTGGTAACGTATTAAGAACAAGATATTCCCCAAAAACCGTCTGACCAGTCTTAAAGAGCAGTCCTTCTACGCCATTATGTATACCATCAACATTTGTAATCATTTCATGAATATCATATGCAGGAAGACCTAATCTAGCAAGCTTATGCCTATATTCCTCATGACCATGCTCCAAAAGAACGGCATTAACCATTTCACGAATGAGAGAGGATGTTAGGTAAGTAGTTTGGAACTTGTAGATGCGATTTTCTACCTCTTCTGTTATCTTTTGTGCTAATTCTAAGGGAAGGCTACCCTCTCGTACGAGAGATTGTATTATCTTATGGGAGTTAAATTCCTCTATTGCTTCGTGCGATGTTCGTACATACATCTTTCCGCTTTCTATTATAGAACGTTCCTCGATCTGTCTTGCAAGGCTTAGAACCAGTTTCCCAAGGTTTGTGATGGTATATCGCCTTTCAGATTTATTTAGAGCCACAAGAGATTGTCTTAACAGCTTTCTAAGGTGATATGCAAATTTCCCACTCTCCTTTTTTGATTTAAAGCCAGCAAGTGATTTTAGTTCAGAATAAGTAAGTGGTCCCTTTGAGTTTAAAATACGTAGTATATCGATCCTGTTTGGACTTGCCATGACAGAAAAGATCATTCTTACGCGCTTTGATGCTGATTGTAAAATTCCGCCTCGTTTTTGATCCTCAAAATCCTCGCTTACTTCCATAGGCATGTCTAGATAGCATCAGTAAATAAGATTTGTGACGAAATAGATCGCATAGTTACATTTTTTATTCAGTTTTTCTGTACATCTACAGAAAATTCTGATGTGGAAAGAGTTTGTCCACAAGATGGGCATTTATTATTGTATGGTCTTACGACTTCTTTAACAGATTTTAGCATTCGCATGTTTGCTATCTTTGTACCACATTTACCACATACAACGTCAACGGACATTTGTGATCGTTTTTTGTTAATGTTATAAAAGAACTATTTTGGGTTTTTTTTAATCAGTTTAATAAATTTGATTTACAATTTTTCTATCAATATCCCACGTTCGTCATAACCAACAACTTTGGTTTTTGTACCAAGCGGCAGATTAGAAGGGGAGTTAATATTTTGCATAAAACCAGATACTTGAAGATCCACTCCATCTAGTTTTATTACAACCCATGCATATGGAGTGTATTTTTCATATCCTGCTGGGGGAACTGTAATGATGGTATAAGTTACAACAGCACCTTTTCCTTCAATTGAGACATTCTCAAATCCCTTATTTCCACAATTTTGGCAGAAATAGGTCGTGGCAAGGTGCAAATAACCACATTTTGAGCATTTACGGGCAAGAATCTTGCCTGATTTAGCATTATTGATGAATTCTTCTTTTGCTGACAAGTTATACACTTTTGAAGATATGTACTGCACAGCTTGCACCTGTTGCGCCAAAGTTATGTGTTAGACCAATTTTAGCATCCTTTACTGTTCTTTCTCCAGCTTTTCCTGTAAGTTGGTCAAATACTTCAACAACTTGACCAATTCCAGTTGCACCAATTGGATGTCCTTTTGATTTTAGTCCCCCGGATGGATTGATCGATATAGCACCGTTTAGCTTTGTCATTCCTTGTCGTACTGCTTCAACTGCTTTTCCTTTTTCAAAAAATCCCAAGTCTTCAGTATCAATTAATTCTGCAATTGTAAAACAATCATGTACTTCTGCAAAGTCAATATCTTTTGGTGTAACACCTGCCATTTTGTATGCAGCTTGAGCTGCAATCTTTGTACTTGGTATTGTTGTAATGTGTTCACGTCCTTGCAATGCAGCTGGTGAACCACCTCTACCTGATCCAATAACTTGAATGTAATTTTTTGTATGTTTTTTTGCAAATTTTTCATTGCATATGATCACTGCACTTGCACCATCAGAAAATGGACAACAATCATATAATTTGAGAGGACTGGCAACAACTGCAGATTTCATTACATCGTCAATTGTAATTTTTTTTCTTAAATGTGCTTTTGGATTTAGAAAACCATTGTCATGATTTTTTACTGCAACCATTGCAAGATCTTCTTCAGTTGCTTTGAATTCTGCAAGATAAGCTCGAGCCATTGATGCAAATAATCCTGGGAATGATGCACCAGCTCCACCTTCATAAAAGAAATCAGAACAATAAGAAAAGTATGTTGTAGTCCATTCCGTTCCTGTATGAGTTACTTTTTCAACACCTGTTGCTAAAACTGCGTCATAAAATCCTGCAGCTACATTAGCATAAGCTTCTCTAAATGAAACAGAGCCACTTCCACATGCAGATTCAATTGACAGCGAAGGTACTTCAGAAATGCCAAGATTACTCATTATAACAGGTCCTAGGTGAACTTGTTTATCGGCTATACCAAAGACATTAGATATGTATCCTGCTTGGATTTCTTTTGGTTCAATGCCAGCATTCTCGATAGCTTCAACGGATGCCTGAACAGCTATGTCGGTAATGCTATCTTGTAATTTTCCATATTTTGTGCTTCCTGCACCAATAACACAGACTTTTTCCACAAATCCCGCTGACTCTACTCCATATAAAAATTCTTCATTAATCTTCAATTATAAGAAGATGATTAGAACACTATGACTCTAAATCTAGAACAATCTCTTGTAAAAAATGAAACGTTAATTTCGAGAAATTCTGTTAAAATAACAAAAAGAAAAATTGTAAAGATGAAAAATGAAATAAACCAATATTACGATAAAAATGGATATCTTTCTTGGTCAGAGAAAAAAATGAAGTACATTATACTTGGAACAAATTTGCCTAGCAACGGATTAGTGGAATGTCCAGAATGTCATATCGGAAAATTAATAGTGATTCGATCTAGAAAAACAAAAAAAAGATTCATCGGATGTTCAAATTATCATAATGGTTGTAGAGCATCATCTCCTTTAATACAAAAAGGTATGATTTGCACAACAAAAATTTCTTGCAATACTTGTACATGGCCAATAGTTCTTTTTAGATACTCTAGAAAACAAAAATGGTCAAGACAGTGTTGTAATATAAAATGTGAAAGCAGACAAATTAAAACTTAAAGTTTGTATAGATATCGGTTCTTCGATTTTTTAAAAGTGGAAGTTTTTTTCTTACCTGTTTTATTCTCTCAAGTGAAACATCTACGATTCCAATTCCTTCTTTCTTTTTCATATCTAATAATATTTTTCCGTAAGGATCAACTACTAAACTTCTTCCGCAGTAAATGTTGCCAACTTGATCAGGAGAAATAACATAACAACCATTTTCAATTGCACGTGTTCTGTTCATGGTTATCCAATGTTCTTCTTTCA
>JAHEYD010000085.1 GCA_023251795.1 Nitrosotalea sp.
CTCATCTGGCTTTGGTTTTGCTATGCCAACTGGTTTTCCATAATATCCTTGCATGAAAAGAGAACGAGAGTCTTGTATGTTCCAGACTACAATTCTGTTTTCGATTAATTCGCCTTTCAAGTTATAAACTTAAAGCTAATGATATGAAAGAGTCAGAGACTTCAAGGCACTTGTCTGCCATTTCCTCAACTCCACTCACTATGTCTTTTAGAAGCAATAATTCTTTTGTAACTGTAATCTCGTCTAATACCCTGATAGTCAGATCACGATACTTGTCATCTATGCTACGTTCTATCTTCTGGGTTTCATGAGCAAGATCAATCGCTCCTGACGGGTTGGTATTGAGAGCACGTACTATCTCGTTTAGCTTGTAAATTTCATCTACTACTAAATTAATTAACTCTGTTAGGTCTTTGTCAAGTTTGCTTTTCTTTAGAGTGGCAGCTTTAATGTTTGAAAGCTTGAATGCTACTCCAGTGATGAATCCTGCTATTTCATCCATTGTATATGCGGTATGCAGAATATTTTCTCTATTCATCAACAAACCACCTACTTCAGCAATCTCTCTTGTTATCTTACGACGAAGAGCTTCCACTTCGTCTTCTGTACTGCGCATTCGTTCAAGGGATGCTTTTACTTCGTTCTTGTCTCCTTTTATTATAAGAGCAGGTAATACTGAAAGATCTCTTACCGAGTTAAGAATTCTGTTTATTTCATCTTGCAAAACTGCAAGCGCCTTTCGTTTCGCTTGCACTTCTAGTTCTCCGCTATACATGTAAGGCTTTAAAGTATGAGGAGCGACTAATAATCCTTACGTGAAGTTTTACTTGGAATCTATGTGATGCTTTTGAGTATCTCAGATGTAATTTTGTTTTTCTTCTTGAACTGCTCTTTTTTGTCCATTGTACAGTGAGATTATCTCTTCATCCATGGTTGCATTTTCTGGAGTTTTTTCAAACCTGATCTTTCCTGTAAATTTAGGAAATCTTAGAGCAAGACCACTTCCTTTTCTTATCATATCCATTGCAGTTTTATGTATCGGGCTAAGTGTAATTTCTGATGCCACGATCTCTATAACAACTTCAGGTTCAAACCAAACATCAGCTTCAAGTCCGCTGTTTATTCTAGGATCTTTTTTCAAAGTTATTTTGTCAGAAAGTATCTGATAAAACTGGTCAAGATTTTCATCTGTAAAACCAGTACCTACTTTGCATATGCTTGGGTAAGTGTCTGTCTCATCATCATATGTCCCAAGCAATAGCGCTCCATATCTTCCAGTTCTTCTACCGCGTCCAAAAAATGCGCCTATCACAACAAGATCTAAACTGTCTCCAAGTTCATTGCGGTATTCCCGTTTTAGCTTAAGCCAGTTACTTCCTCTGGCACCTGCTCTGTAAGATGCGTCGAGTTGCTTTAACATCAATCCCTCGCATCCCGCATTGATTGCATTTTCTAGTACATCCTCAACTTCATTATCTGATTTTACTAGTGTCATAGGCATTAGCTTTGCAAATTCGTCTTCCTTTACAATTTTTTCAAGTATATTTCGACGTTCTTTGTATGACAAGTCAAGACAGCTTTTACCATCTACAAACATGACATCAAAAAAGTTTATTGTAATAGGATACTGCGAAACTGCTTTTGCAATGTTATATTTTCGTCTACGATGCATTAGTTCTTGAAAAGCAAGAAACTCTCCGGTGTCATCATTGATTGCAACTGCTTCCGCTTCTAATATTGCCTCACGTGCGTTTAGTGACTTGGTAATCTTCTCAACGACATCAGGATAGTAGCTTGTGATGTTTTCAAGACTTCGCGAATACAGTATGATCTTTTCTTCTCGCATGTGAATCTGTACGCGTTCTCCATCAAGCTTGTATTCTGCAGCAAACTCTGCACCCATTTTTTCATGAGCTTCTTGTGGACTTTTTACTCGTTCTGCTAACATTGGTCTGATAGGACTGAAAACTGAAACTTGGAAATTTTTTATCGCATCAATTCCATCCTTTGCAACAGCGGCAGCAACTTTACCCAAATCACTTGACACATTGTATGCTTGCTCTAGTATGGATCTATTTTCTTTTGAACCAGTAAATGCAATTGCAAGTGAATCCATTATGGTATAGTCAGCAATACCTAAACGCAAAGAGTTGGTAATTATTTTAAGAATAAATCCTGCCTCTATTGGACTGGCATCATTTAGCAGACTAGAGATGTACTTTAATTTCATATCCTGTGAACGTGAACCTTTGAGTTCGGCAATTTTGTACAATGTGTCATAAACTCTTTCCACGGTGATATCTTCTGTCATAAACGTGGTCTGCGTTTTTTGTTCCAGAATCTTTGCAGCAGCTTGACCTAAATCGCCACCTTCATGATACGCGTGTTCGATTTTCTTGGCTGGTATGCCTGCAGATTTTGATATTGCTCTTATGGCAATTTTTTCTGCAACACCAAGCTCGACTCCTTCATGATCTGGTCTTAACTTGCCTTGTAATAGATATACAACACTTGAAATTATCTCTGGAGGAGTTTTTTTGAATAAATCTACAAGATACTGTGTTAACTCTAGCCTTTTTGTTGTACTCTCCATTATTTTTAGCGTTTCTGCCACAAGAGAAAACTTCATCGAAGAATTTCTATAGCTTCTGGAATAAAAGTTTGAGTTATTTCAGCTCTAGATGTGCCTTTATCTTTAACCAAATTTCAGGTGTTCTCTTAAAAAGCACGGAATGAAAATCAGACATCTCTTCTTCATTTAGAAATTTTTTATTTCTTCTCAAAAAGCCATCAAAGAACACTCCTGATATGTATCCTACATAAAGTCCAAATGCAAAGTCTGGAAGAGTTGCACCATTTGGAGCAAGAGGTTTTGCTTCAGTCAAAACCACACGTGGATAGTCAAGCGCATACGATATGACATCATTCAGATTTTTTTCCTCGATTACATCTAATCCCATAACAAAACCGAGTCTAGCAAATATTTAGGATTTTGCTGATCCTTGTTCGTTTAAAAATGATCTTAGACACAAACTGGAACCTAAATAAGAAGATGACTGAACCGCCTTTATCTTAAGGGGAAATCGAAAGACAATCGTAACTACATTTAGCTACACTTTGATGCTATTTTATTAAAATTATTGTTATGATCGTTTTCATGGTGTGTAATGAAAGCAAAAAAATCCAACTCATTCTACGGCTTTTTTATCCGTATGACTCATATTTTATTTCAAATGAACCATCGTTTCTCTTCTTTCTCTCTGTGACGAAACCTTCTGGATCAAGAAGATCTATACATGCATCAATAGTACCCTTCCAACCACACAGATAGAAGGTGGTGTTTTCTGGTATCATCTTATCACCTACCAGTTTCTCAAGATCCGAAGATTCGTTGTTTTTTGAGGTCAAAAATGTCTCAACTCTACCCTTGTGACCATTCCACGATTCATTTGGTTTTTCGTTGGGTCTGCTTATCGTGGCACGGTATGTGAAATTCCATTTGTCCTTTCCCTTGTCAAGACTTTCATTTTCTAAGTTAGTTAAAAGTTCTCTATACCCAAGTTCATCCACATAGCTTGCTCCATGTAATACTATGATCTCTCGCTTATCCCCTATGTAGTGAAGATGCTGAGCGTAACTAACGAATGGTGCAAGCCCCGTCCCTCCACCAAGACAAACTATACGTCTTTCATCATTTTTGCCATTTGGTAATTTATCGTTAATAGTAAACGCACCAGTAGGCTTGAGCCACATAACTTCATTACCTTCTTTTGCGTTGAAGAGTTGAGTTGTAACTCGTCCAAAGAGGGGTTTACGAAACCAACGAATGTAGAGCTCAATGTATTTTCTGTTTTCAGGATGGGAAGCTATCGTATATGGCCTTCTCACCAGTTTATTTTCACTTGGAACATGCATGCCTATTGTTATGAACTGGCCTGTTTTGTATTGAGGAACGAGTTCATCATTAGGTACAAGTCTAAAAATTGCAAGATCCTCTTTCGATCGATAGATGTTAGTAAGGGTTGCCTTCTTGTCTAGTACCACTAAAGTAATTCAACTGCAAATGTTAAATGTTTTATCTGTTGAATTTTATTGGAACTCTTCCTAAGAAATTTGACGAGTCACCCAAAAGTTAAGAGTTTGCATTACGCATTGTATGTGTGGTAAGATTACTATGTGCAGATTATGGTTTTGAATGTGAGTTTGTTGCAGAAGGAGAAAACGCATCAGAAGTGATTGAGAAGTTTGGGAAACATACATCTGAGCAACATGGAATCGAATATTAAAAAGAAGCGTTAATTCAGTTTATAATCAGACAGGGCTTAGTTTAAAATTAAAAATAAAAAACTCGTATAACGTGCTTTATCTCAAGAAATAAGGTCTCATCACCATCTGTACAAGGATCATTTTTGTACTTTTGTTCGTTTATAAATAGGACTTTATGAAAACTCAATATGGGTGGAGCAAAAAAACAATCTCCTGCACAAGCAGAAAAGTCACAACAGGCTGAAGCCGCAAAAAAGGAGGGCGGTCAAAAGAAAGGGGATAAGAAAGAACAAAAATCAAAGTCAGCAATCTCTGTCATAATTAATGAAAATCAAGCTATGAACTTTATCAAGGGTGCCAAAGTTTTCACGGTGCAGG
>JAHEYD010000030.1 GCA_023251795.1 Nitrosotalea sp.
TTTCATTATACAGCCACTCATCAAGTGTCAGAGTAAGATTCCAATGATTTGCAGTGATTGAAATCTCATGTACAACAAGACCACGTGGTTGAATCCTATCGGATTCAAAGTATTCTGAAATACCGTCCTTGTCCTTTTTTAATGTGTCAGGAACCCCGTAATTTCCTACAAGAGGATATGTGAGTGCCAGAATTTGTCCGCTGTAAGAAGGATCCGTAAGGGCTTCATTGTAACCCACCATTCCAGTATTGAATACAGCTTCACCAAAAACAGTGGTTGAATAACCAAAACCCATCCCATCAAAAACGGTTCCATCCTCAAGGATGAGCTTACCAAACTTGTTTACATGTTTGGCTTTTTTTATTGGAATTTTGAACCCTCAGCAAATGAATTCTATTGGAGATTTAAGTTTTTTGATAAAACGGATGCAAAAAAAATATTGTAAAAAAATTTTTGCGATCAGATTGTAACTAGTATTTTACAGTGCCCTGAACTGCTCGCTCCATTTGTAATAGGCGCGAATCATTTCCATACTTACACTTGGTTTCCTTCTTTCAAGAATTGTCTTAAAGTCTGTCATAGTAAGGTTTCGCGGTTGTTGTCTTTCTTCACCAACAACTGGATCGGGTGAATAGTTTGGAGAATTGAATAGTTCGTTTACCACCATTAGCTGTGCAGATTGGCAAATATCTCTGATATCACTTGCGCTGTATCCATCCGCAAGTTTTGCAAGCTCGGATGGTTTTACTTTGTCATCCATTTTTAGCGGTGCACTGTAAAGTTCAAACAAGTTTGTTCTTGCATCAAGTGTTGGAAGTGGAACATAGATTCTTTTTGTGAATCTTCTAAGAAACGGCCAGTCAAGACTCCAAGGTTTGTTTGTTGCACCAATTACATATAACTTTAGATCTTTTCCTTTACCATTAATTCCATCCATTTCTGTTAGGAATTGGTTTTTTACTCTAATTTCTCCTCCAACTTCACTATTTCTGTTTCCTAAAAGAGAATCTACTTCGTCTACAAACAAAATTACTGGTAAGCCTTCTTTTTCAGCATAACCACGGGCCATGGTGAAAAGCTTTGCTACGTTTTTTTCTGCTTCGCCAAGCCATTTACTCATCATCGAAGCTGCGTCAACGTTAATGAAATAACCGTCAATCTCACTTGCAGTGGCTGCAGCAAGAATTGTTTTTCCACATCCAGGAGGACCATAAAGCAGCATTCCTCTAGGCCATCCAAGTGGGAACAGATCCGGTCTCTTGCTTGGATACACTATTGATTCACGTAATGCGCTTTTTGCATCCTCAAGGCCAACTACCTCCTCCCAGCTAACGTTAGGCTTTTCTTTCATTACCATTTCATCAAAGTCATTTTTGGCAAGTTGTTGCTTTTGTTGTTCGGGTGTTGCCCTTGGATCTACTACTGGTTCTAATGCAACGTTAGTGAGTTGTAATGCCTTTATCCTGTTTTGATATGCTGCAGAACGCTCCATGTAGACTCTGTTTAGTTTGTTATCAGGGTACAGTTGTATTAGTTTTACAAGAGATTCTATAGCTCTTTGGTAATTTGTTATGGCCATGCCTCGTGCACCTTGAGAATCAAGTTTGATTGCCTCAGCGGCAAACTTGCTTGCACTATTTTCTAATTCTTGAGGAGCTAGACTCATACCACAACTAAATTTCCACTGCGGTTTTTGTTAGGTATGCTTGTGTGTAAACTGGTGTAGCAGTATTGGTTAAATTAATTGAACTAGAGAGCGGCTCTGTCCTTTGTTCTCTATATTCATCAATACTCTTTTGCGCAAATCTTCCCAGAGCTAGGTTCTGAGTAACATCCTCATGCAGATCTTGAATCTGTTTTAGAGCAGTTTCTGCAGATATGAGAAGATCATCCATGTCATCTCTTAGTATGTTTACAGAATTGGCTGCATGCATGATGATTCCTATAAATTCCTCCAAAAACTCTTTGATGTCTTTTTTATCCTGATATTTTGACAGTAAATAATCAGCTGCTAGCATGACTTGTCTTAGGTCTTTTAGTTCTTCTACAGACAGGGTTTCTACAAATTGATCATCTTTGTCTATCCCCCTTTGTGCAATTTTTTGTTCTATTTTGGATGAAAGTAACCTGATCTGGTCGACATGGTTTGGAATATCTTTTACTGACTCTTTTTTAAAATTGAGCATAACGGCTCATGCTTACAAGAAATCTACATTAGGGAACTGCTTGTAAATTTTAGAGTCAGCAATCAATTTAGCTTCATCCAAGAGTAGACAAGATTGTCGATTTGCCTCTTGAAAGTCCAGATTTGCACCTGTAAGATGACCAGCATCTATGATGAGACCTCCAAGTACCAAGGACAATTCACCAAGCGATACATCTGTGTCAGCAAGCAAACCAAATAGTTGTGAGCGCACCGTTCTTACGACAGATATTGTTGGAGCAAGGACCATCGTGATATTTCCTAACCCAAAAACAGAATCTAAACATCTTCGAGCTTGTCGTAATGACTCTATTGCGCGAGAAATTTCTAACTCATAAACAAGATTTTCTTTGAATTCTGAAATTGGTATACCTTTGTTTGTTTTTGCATAAAAAGACAGGTTAATTTTTCCAAGCTCGGATCTTTTTTGAATGAGCATATCAAGCGTCTTGTCAACAAGCATGGTGGCGTAATCAAGCCTTGGCTTTAACGTGCTTGTTCGCATGATCGTATTTGTTGTAACATGATTTACTTCCCATTTTGATTGTACAGACATACAAATCAAAATAATAAATTTTCATATATCAAACTCATGTTACACGGTTTTGTGTGACTACAGTAACACCATCTGCAGATACAGCTTAGTATTTTTTCAAACATTTGTCCAATGAATTTAGCTATTGAACTTACCTTGAAAGTAACAAAAGTTTGGCAATGGTAAAAGGACAGGACTTAGCAGTAAGCCTAGAAGAGTTTGGTTTAAGCAAATATGAAGCACAAGCCTATGTTACTTTGATAACAAAGGGCACAATTTCTGCTGGCGAACTTGCCTACTATTCTAATCTTCCAAGGACAAAGGTTTATCCAGTTTTACTAAAGCTTGTAAAGAAAAAACTTGCCATAATATCAAAAAGCAAACCAATAATGTGCACTGGCATATCTCCAGAGGATGCTTTTGATGAAATTGTTCAAGAACAAATTAACAAAGTTAATGGAATGAACAGTCTTGTAACAAAGCTAAAAAAAGTAAGTGAAGACAGTAAAAAGGCACGCGGTTCTGAAGAAAAAAGATACTTTCATCTGACTCCAAACTATGTCTTCAAACAACTTGAAACCATGATAGAAGGTTCAAAAACTTCAATTCATGCAATGATTGATTCATGGGGACTGAGTCTTTTTTCACAATGCAAAGACAGCCTTATTCATGCTGCCAGAAAAAATATCGATGTCAGAATAATAATTCCTGCAAGTCTAGTAGGTTCAGAAGCATTTCAGGTAATTCCTGACGGAGTCAAGATAAAAACTTCAGATATTTCCCACAATGCAATCACATTTGATGATTCAGAAATACTTATGATTAATAGCAACAACGGAAAAGGCGCAATATTTCTAGCCACGGAAGTATTAGGGACAAATCAAGCGAATCTATTTGAACAGACTTGGAAGAACGCTACCAAAATCAATAACCTTATTGCCATGACAAAGACAGATGCACAGGAAGTACTCAAGATAATTGAGATAATAAATGGAGATGGTCTTGGTTTTGTTCTAAATTCAATGCTGCGTTCAAAAAATAAAGAAATCAACATGCTAGAGTTTTTACAAAAAAATGGCATAGATTTGGAATCAAAGACAATTGATGAGATAATCACTCTTGTTGATTCTACTTTGCAGATAACCTGCTCGGGTCAAGCACGATATGAGTCACAAGGAAATCACATAATAATAGAATCTAAGCTGAATAGCGGGCATTCACTTCCGTGGGCAATGCTTCTAAATGGCTATCTTAGCAAGAAAGGATTCAAAACAAAAATGATGTATCATGACCAGCACAATGGAGAAAAAATACACATTAAAGTGGATTCCAAACTCGAAGCAAACTAAACTTGTTAATTTTATAATGTGAAAGTCTTACTTCACTATACTAAAAAATATGAACCAGAATACATTGATTTCCAAATTTGGCAGTAGTTTTAATAGTTATATTTAGAAAACAATTCAGATGAAATTAGAAGAAACAAATGATTTGCCAAAGATGCTAGAAAAGATAAATGAATTAATTGGCAGAATTCAACGATTAGAAACAAGAATCGCGAAATACGATAACTTGAATCTATAGTGAAAAAATCTAAACGATGATTCCACAAAATTAACTGATTATCCTTCAACATTACTGGGATAAACCTAAGAAAAAACAGCGATCAATAAAATTTAACTTATTTCCAAAAATGGTAGAACAATTTTAAATATTAATTTCTTCTTTTTAAGGCAATGACTTTACCAATATGGCTTTATCAAGTGGATCTAAAAAACTTTGACAAAAACCCAGGTAATGAAAATGTTATTAAGATAAATTCAAAGCGATCTACTAATCATTACTTTAAACAATGATTCGGTTTTTAGGAATACTTTCTAATTTAGATAAAACTAGAAAAAATAGTCATTTAAGCTACATTTTTGTAAGTTTATTATGTCATAGAATTTACCACAACTGTAAATGGAGATATCTCACGAATTTAATGCAAAAAAGATAGAAGACGAAGTTAGAAATAGCCTATCATTGATTGATTTGCAAAAACTAATTTTTGAATCTACTGATAAAACAAAAAAAATAGTCTTCATTGAGGGTCCACCAACAATGAATGGAGTGCCACATGCAGGTCATTTACGTGGTCGTGTGATCAAAGACCTATGGTACAGATACATGACTTTGTGTGGAAACAAAGTCATATTCAATGCAGGATGGGATACACAAGGACTTCCAGTTGAATTACAAGCTGAAAAAGAACTTGGTATTGAGGGTAGTAAATCAGAAGTAATTGAATCCGCTGGAATTGAAAAAATTGTATCAGAATGCAAAAAGATTGTTCATAGATTTAATGAGAAATGGGTTGAAGCAGACAAGATGCTTGGAATGTCATTTAATCAGGAAAAAGCATATTGGACATACAAAGATCAGTACATTGAACGCGAATGGCAGTATCTCAAAAAAGCACATGAAAATGGGATTCTATCTGAAGGATTCCGTGTTGTTGCATACTGTCCTAGCTGTCAGACCTCACTTAGTCATTCTGAAGTCAATCAAGGATATGAAACAGTTCAAGACCCTTCACTTTACTACAAGGTAAAGCTGCAAGACGAAGATTTGTTTCTGATCGTATGGACAACCATGCCATTTACTCTTGTTACAGATGCAATGGTTGGTGTGAACCCAGATGAAAATTATGTGTATGTCAATGTTATAAACGAGACGTGGCTTGTGGGTGAAAAAAGATTACAGGAATTTATGAAGGAAGTAAAGACAGAGCATTACACAGTAACAAAAACCATCAAGGGTTCAGAGATTGAAGGGAGAAGATACGTTCACCCATTACTTGATCAGATACCCGAGCTAAAAGAATTGGCTATTAAGAATCCAAAATTTCATACAACAGTGGCAGAAAGTTTTGTTGACATTCAGACCGGCAGCGGTCTTGTTCATCTTTCACCAGTCAACGGTGAAGAAGATTTTGAAATTGCAAAAAAGAGGTCAATACCATATAACAATCCAATTAACGATGAAGCTAAATTTACAGACAAGGCTGGGGCATATGCTGGATTATTTGTGAGAGATGCAGATGAAAGAGTCATAGATGCATTGCGTGATAGAGGAGCACTTGTCAAGATAGGTAAGATAAAACATCAGTATCCATTGTGTTGGCGTTCGCATCACAAGCTGTTATGGCTTGCAAGAAGAGGATTTTTCTACTTTTTAGACAGACTTGGGGAGAAAGCTGTAGAGGCCGCTAGCAACGTAGAGTATTTTTTTGATCAACCAAAGAATAGATTTCTTGAAATAATCAAAGACAAGCACCCTTGGGGCATATCACGAGAAAGGATTTGGGGATGCCCTTTGCCATGCTGGAACTGTAAAAATTGTGGTGAACACATATGGTTTTTTTCAAGAAAAGAGATAGTTGATAATGCGTCAGAGACTCCAGACGGCGAAAACTTTGAACTACATAGACCATGGATAGATAAAATTGTAATAAAATGTAAAAAATGCAATTCAAAGATGGAACGAGAACCATTTGTGTTAGATACATGGCACAACAGCGGTGCTGCACCATATGCATCACTTACTAACGCAGAATATGCAGAAAACATTCCGGCGGTTTTTCTTACTGAAGGAATAGATCAAACGCGTGGTTGGGCATATACGCTTCTTATGGAGAATGTGATATTTAACAACAAACCAGTTGCACCCTTCAAGTCATTTTTGTTTCAAGGCCATGTTCTTGACAAAAATGGTAACAAGATGAGTAAAAGTCTTGGAAACGTTTTGGATGCAATTGAGCTTATGACAAAATATCCAGTGGATCTTATAAGATTCTATTTTATATGGAAATCAAGTCCTATAGAACCACTCAACTTTAGCACTGATGAATTAATGTCAAGGCCATACCAGGTTCTTAGCACATTATACCACTTGCATCTTTATTTGAAACAAAATAGCGAATATGACAAGTTTGAAAAGTACCATACTTTGGAGTGGGCAAAAAAGAAAGATCTAATCAAATCTCCAGAAATTTGGGTTTTATCAAAACTTCAAAAACTGATTTCATATGTTGCAGAGTCTCAGAACAAGTGTAGATTCCATGAAGCAGCAAAAGCATTAGATGATTTTATCATAAACTCTGTTAGCCAAGTTTACATTCCAATAACAAGGCCAGAGATTTGGGCAGAAGATGAATCCCAAAAGGAGAGAAGGCTTGCAATATACGCAACTTTATCGGAGATTCTTAGAGTTTTTGATATCATGTTGCATCCGATTTGTCCCTTTACTACAGCGTATCTTTATGGAACAGTGTTTGGCCAAAAGAAAACAATTCTCTTGGAGAATTGGACAGAGCCACAAAAAGCACTAATCAATGACAGCGTAGAGGAATCATTTGATTTGATGAAAGAGATTGTGTCAGTCTCTGCAGCTGCAAGAATGAAAGGCAAACTAAAAAGAAGATGGCCATTAAATGAAGCAATCATATGTGTCGAAAAGTCTCAGAAACAAAAGCTGGAATCACTTTCAAATCTTTTACTTTCACAGCTAAACGTAGAAAAATACAACATAACAGAACTTGAAAAGAAAGAAGGTCTTGATCTTGTTGCACAGTTATTGAAGTTGAATCTTCCAATAATTCCAAAAGTAGAGTTGGAACGCAAAAAAATCGGGCCTAAAGCAAAACAAGACTTGCCAAAGCTCTTGACAAAGTTTTCAGAAACAGATCCAAGAACGATTGTAGATGATCTTTTACAGAATGGAAGTTATATTTTTGATCTCGGGACAAACAAAATTACGCTTGATAAAGAAGATTTTATCATAGATTTCATAGAACAGCCAGAATATACAATGGCAAAACGTGATTCCTTGATTGTGTTTGTGGCTTCAGCAAGAAACCAAGAGATGATGGCCCGCGGCTTGGTGCGAGACGTTGCAAGAAGACTGCAGGCATTAAGAAAAGAACGCGGTTACAATCCTACCGACATCCTTGATGCAGCATATATTTTAGACCTAGATGATGAATCCCTTGAGATGGTCAAAGAAAGACACGAAGATCTTGCCTTCCTTGTGCGAGTCAAAAAGATATTATTTGAAGACAAGGCAAAATCCTACAAAGACGACGATCTAGACGGCCAGAAGATACGCATTTCTGTAGAGTGAAATCCTGTCTAAAATTCAATATTTTTTCTTATTTGTAAATTAAAAGGAAACCGTTCAATGATCAAATTAAGATATATAAAATTGATTGTTATGTAGTCTGTTCAACATTCTATCGTAGAATATTTAGATCCAACTTGTCTAGATAGTTTTCTAACATTCAAAGAATTTCTCATTTGTAAATTATCATGATAGAAACATCATAAGATTTTTAACCATTGAACGTGAGATTAATCAAGAATGGTCGTAGAGAATAAATCAACTATCGCGTATATTCAATTACTCAAAGAAGATATGGTAATTTTACGTATAGTTCCAAATGATGGCATCATCCCAGATTACCAGGCAGGTCAATTCGTTACACTCGGTATTCCAGTAGTTGCTGAAAATTATAAGATTATTCGTAGAGCATATTCAATTGCTTCACATCCAGAAAACAAAAAGTATTTTGAATTTGTACTTAGATGGGTTCGAAAACCTTTACCTGGTCGTGTTACAACCCAGTTATTCTATGCAAGTGAAGGAGATCAGGTAACTTTGGGAAAACCGACAGGAAATGCTTTAACAATTAATGAAACGTTGCCGGATGGCAGTAAAGATGATAGAAGAATTGTATGTGTTGGAGGTGGTACGGGTATTGCTCCTTTTGTAAGTTTTGCACAACATCTTCACGCGGTTGGAGATAAAAGAGAGATTATTGTTTTACATGGGGTTAGTTATGTAGACGAATTAAGTTACAAAGGACTTTTTACTAAGTTAGAAGAAGAAAGTCTTGACAGAGGAAGAGACAAGTGGAATTTCAGATACAGAGCTTCTATAAGTAGACCGGAAGAATGGTTTAACAGATCTTGGAAAGGTCAAACAGGTAGAGTTGAAAATTTCTTAAGATCGAAGGAGAGTGGATTGTCGCCTTTAGAAAACCTTGTTGGAGAAAAAATTACTCAAGATAACACAATGTTTTACATTTGTGGTTGGCAAGGAACAATCGACGGAGTAATGGACTATTTATCTCCAAAAGGTTTTGTAACTCTACATGATAAACGTGAAGATGGAAGCTTTGAAGCAAAATACGAGTCATACGGTTGACCATTAAAATTTTATGACAATAAATTTGGCTTTTCAGCCTTTTCTGAGTATGAATTGCATCAAGGCTTCTTTGGAGTATTCGATTCCATGTTCATCAAGAGAATGTTTACTGTATGCCACAATTACCTTTGCAATATCTTCATCTTCTACAATAAAATCGCAATCAAAACCATAATCTCTGCAGACAAACTTCGCCATTAACTATACCAAAAAATTACCATTATATATCTCGTTTCATTATTTTTAAAAACGATAAATACTACGGTCAGATCTGAGGAATTATATAGTTTCATGCAGTTATGGATTATCTTGTTCTGATACTTTTTTTGAATTGCTCACAGGCAAAGAAACAATGCTTTCTACTACAGCCTTTGTTAACTCCTCGATGATTTTGATTTTTTTCTCATCTGTTTCTACTAGTATTCGTATGCTTCTCTAATTCTTTTTTACTCAGGAATCCACACTTGTAACTACATCCTTAACTAATGGTTCAGGCGCAAGCTGCCTCATTGTTGCCTCTATTATTGGTATTTCTTTACTGATCATTTTTTCTACAGCAACAACTTCATCCTTTCTTGCTTTCAAATTTCTTTCTTCCATCTCAATAATTTGATCCCTAAACATTAATTTAGTTGCAGGGAACGAAGAGATTTTCTCGTCAACTAATCTAGGATCTGATAGATCCAATATCATAGTTCCCTTGGTTTTATTTTCCATAACAATTTTTATTTTGTCATATGTAATTATGAAATAATCAGCAGTCGTGGCGACAAAGATAATGTCAAATTTATCGAAGCTTGACATGACATCTTCAAACTTTATTGGCTTTCCACCCAGTATTTTTGAAAAACCTGTGGATCGCTCAATGGTCTTGCTGGTAATTTCAAACGGATATTTTTTTTCATTTAAAGATTTAGCGACCATCGCCGCTGTTTCGCCTGTTCCTATGAGCAGAATGCGTTTCTTTCCGTCCAAACCTGCGTGTGCTTCTGCAATCTTGACAGCAACGTCACCAATCGATGTTACGCCTTTACTAATTCCAGTAGACTCTCGTATACGAGTTGCAATTCGCGTACAAGTATCAAAGAATTTATTCAATATTCTTCCCGATGCGTTAGATTGTTTGGCAGCAGAAATCGCAGATTTTATTTGCTCAAGTATTCTTTCATTTCCTACTACTACTGAATCCAGGCCGCAAGCAAGTCTAAGTAAAAGATTGTAAACATCCGTATTTTCATAAACCTCAAGAATTTGGTCAAAATGGTCAACGTCGTATTCTTCCAGTCCTGTCAGGGAAATCCAAGTTTCAACGATTTTACGCAAAACAAGTTCTCTTCCCTCTACTCTTCTTGCATCTGGTGCTTCGTCGATAAACAAATTATTCACAATAAATATTTCAACCCTACTAGTAGTCTGAAGAATGACACATTCTGAAACACCGGGGATTTTCTTAAAAGATTCACAAGCAGATTCTACATCCTTGAACACAAATCTTTCTAACTTGTGAAGTGGGATGTTTTTGAAGGTGACTTTGAAAGCTATTATTTTATATTTATTTTCACTCACTTTAAATCACCACACTATTCATGGATTTTGCTCCTTCCACCTTTTGCTGTCCGAAAAACATTCATTCCATAGTAATAATTTTCATATAATGAATCTAAATATTTTAAATCTTGTTCAGTTCTGGCGATTTCGTCTGGGATGGCATGAGGATCATTTTTTAGTCGGTTAAGCTTTTTTCTAGTTTCCTCAAAAAGTTGATTTAATCCAGATTCATAGTTAGATGTCCCTCCAAATTCTGGACTCAGAATGAATTCTGGTTGGTATTTTGGAGTATTATCTATTGGAATCTCTACCTTTCTTGAAAGCTCTTCTTGTTCATCATCTGAAAGTATAGGCCTTGGTGGAACTAGTTCCTTTTTACTTAAGAAAAATTCAGGCTCACCCATTTCTCGTCGAAAAACACGTTCCTGACCATGTTTATCAGTAAATGATGCAGTTGAAGCCTTTACTGCTGCAACTATCTTTGCTGCTTCCTCATATTCTTTTTGAGCCGCGGCTTCAGCTGCTGCCTTCGCTGCTGCTGCTTTTTCCGTTGCTGCCTTTGCTGCTGCTTCTGCGGTTGTTAATCCACGTTTCTTTTGGGATAAATCCTGTGGATTTTCAGCAGACATTGTAATTACATCATTTAGGGTTAAATTTTAAGTTTCTATCAGTCTTAGAAGACATTACAAGATTCTGGCTAGCGAAGCTTTTTAAATAAATTCGATGAATCTACATTGTGTCACTTCTCTTAAAAGATCGAGTATACACAATGGAATCCACAACTGCAAAAAGGGGTGTTTATCCATTGCATGGTTACAAGCTTGGAATTTATCGCCTTCCAGTTAAGTTAGAAGACCCGTTAGAAATCAAATCCGTTGTAGAGGGACTCAAAAAGACCTTTACAATGGATACATTTGCTGACAGAATCTATGCAACATACACTTGGATGGAGGAAAACATGGCAGATAATGAAGCAAAAGGATATGAGAAAGTCGAGCTCTCCGTTACAGTTGAAATCGTAACAGGTGAAGTAATCGACATAATTTACCAAATTTTTCCAATTGAAAAGTTTGGAGATCCGCAATGGGTAAAGGATTATCGCAAAAAGGCTGACCATTATGCAAAAATGGTAATTGATACCATTCTACGAAATACCATCTTAGCAGACAAGATGCTTACTTACTATGTTAAGACAAAAAAACTAACACCAGATGTAGCTATTCAACAACTAGAAGAGCTCACACCACTTGCAAAAATTGTACCAGACGCAAAACCAAAAATAAAGATTGAAGAATCACAAGATATAGCAGTAGCACAAGATGTAGGGGGACCACTAGATGGTCCAAAACCAGGACCGATTGATGTGGAATACAAATCACATATGCGTCAGAGCCCATCATTTGTTGTTCCATCAAACAAGGTTGTCATAAAGACATGGGGGAAAGGAACTGATAACGGAAGATTGGGTGTTTGGGGGGAACACGTATCAGTTGATTTTGATATTTGTATAGCAGATGGCGCATGTATTGATGCATGTCCTGTTAATGTCTTCGAATGGTTTGATACTCCTGGCCACAAGGCATCTGAGAAAAAGCCACTGATGGCACGAGAACCAGACTGCATATTTTGCTTGGCATGTGAAAACGTTTGTCCACCACAAGCAATCAAGATCTTCCAGAAAAAATAAAAAACCACTTACCTGTAATGTGGTTAAGAATTAGATGCATTTGACTCTCAGTTTCAGCAAATTAGCACATTTATGGCATATTCAGTAGAGTAATTGGTGAGCTTTTAACAATTCGAGTTGATTAAATAATTAAACCAAGAATAAAACACATGGTAAAACAAACGACTCTGGATAGTTGGCTGTTACAACATTTTTCGGACCTTCTTAGAAAGGGTGCATTAAATGTTGTAAAGACTGGAACACCCATCGTCCTTTACAGAAACATGATAGAAGAAGAAGAAGACTCACATGAAGAGACAGTTTGTACTTTAACTGAAGGACATGTGATTGTACAGGTTGTAACGTCAGGAGGGGTCATAGTGCCAAGCTTTCAGCAACAATTTGTTTTCACATTTGATCAATTTCCAGATTGGTTGATGCGAAAAAGCAAAGATCTTTTGCTGCAATGCGTCGATTTTCTTGAAGAACAACTAAAGTAACAGATTATAAAACCATAAAAATGAAAAGTTTTCATGCGGTTATTGGAATATCAAGCAAAAAGCTTGTTTGCTGAATATGGAATCCGAATTCCAAAAGGAGTAACTTCTACTAACATAGAACAAGGCAGAAAAGATGCCAAAGTAATTGGATTTCCTTTTGTCATAAAAGCTCAGATGGCAGTTGGTGGCAGAGGAAAAGCTGGTGCGATACAAAAATGCCATAATGCTGACGAGTTTGAGCTAAAATATCCAGAAATAATGCAAAAGGTTGTCAAAGGAGAGAAGACAAAGGCAATTCTTTTAGAACAAATGCAAGAGTACAAAAAAGAACTGTATCTTTCCATGTTCTTAAACAGAAGCAAAAGATGCTATACTGTAATTGCCTCATCCGAGGGCGGTGTTGAGATTGAATCAGTTAAAAACCAAGTCATACGTGAAGTAGGACTGGGCCATGTTGATAAAAATACTGCAGAAGAGGTTGCAAAGTCAATAGGCCTAAAGGATAACAGTATAGAAGAATTTGTAAATCTGGTTCAAAAATTATCAAAACTTACTATCGAAAAAGAAGCTGAACTTGCAGAAATAAACCCAGTAGCGATACTAAATGATGGTACTTTACTTGCACTAGATGGCAAAGTCATAATTGATGACAATGCCATGTTCAGACACGATGAGTTAAGAAAGTTCCAAGAAGTGTCCGAGCTTGAGGAACGCGCTGAAAAAAGCGGTTTTTCATTGGTAGAACTTGAGGGAAACATTGCCGTTGTAGGAAACGGTGCTGGACTTGTCATGTCATCACTAGACATGCTTTCAGATCATGGCGGAAAACCAGCTTGTTTTCTTGATGTGGGCGGTGGCGCAACGACAGAAACAGTTTATGATGCACTTACTTTGATTAGTAAAATGAAAAAAGTGAAAGGAATTCTTGTAAATCTTTATGGTGGAATTGTAAAAACAACAACTGTTGCAACTGCATTTATCAAAGCATATGAAGATAAAATAATTGACATTCCAGTATTTGCAAGGATGTCTGGTGCAGAAGCTGACAAATCAAAAGAGATGTTAAAGGATTCTCGTACAAAGATGTTTGATACGGTAGAAGAAGCAATCAATGCTGCGGTAATTGGTGTGAATAAAAGTGGCTGATCTTTTTGAAATTTTAATTGGAAAGGAAGGAGAAAAAGACTATAAGAAAAAACCAGTGATCGTTCAAGGAATTACTGGCAAGTTTGGCTCTTTCCACACACAACAAATGATAGCATATGGAACAAACATCGTTGCAGGAGTAACACCAGGCAAAGGTGGCCAACAGTTTGAAAATGTCCCAATTTATGAGACAGTAAAAGAAGCTGTTGTTGCTACCGGTGCGAAAATTTCCATAATCTTTGTTCCGGCCAAGTTCTTTAGAGATGCGGCAATTGAGGCACTAGAAGCAGGAATCAAACTACTCATTGCCATACCAGAACATGTTCCAGTAAGGGATGCAATGACAATACTTGAACTTGCCAAGAACAAAGACGCCATAATGATAGGACCAAACACGCCTGGAATAATTGTTCCAGGAATCATAAAAATTGGAATCATGCCTGCAACTCCTTTCAAACCTGGAAGAATTGCTGTACTTTCAAGAAGTGGGACTTTGATGTATGAAGTTTCGCATAATCTCTCAGTTGCAAACTTTGGCCAAAGCGTATCACTTGGGATCGGAGGAGACCCAATTAATGGAACTACCGTAATAGAAGCATTTGACATGATAAGAAAACTAGACATTGATGGAGTAGTTGTCGTTGGTGAAATAGGTGGGGATGCAGAAGAGCTTCTCGCACAACATATCATTGATACAAAGTTTGACAAGCCAGTTGTTGCATATATTGCAGGTCGTGCCGCCCCAAAAGAAAAGAGGATGGGACATGCCGGTGCCATAATTTATGGAACGTATGGTTCTGCAGAATCCAAAGTTTCCATGTATGCAAAAGCAAACGTGCCAGTAGCAAAAAGGCCAGCCGAGGTACCTATGCTTTTGGCAGGAAAGCTTGGCGGTAAAAAGGGTTAGAATATAATAGAGTAAATCAGGAGAAATATAGAGAATGCCAATAACTGATCCACTAAAAAAACAAATTGCACAAAAGGCTAGACTTCACTTCAAAGTCTGTTTCGGATGCGGTGCAAAGAACCCTATGGGTGCATCAAGGTGCCGCAAGTGCCATAGTAGCTATTTACGACTCAAGAACAGAACATTAGGAATTAAAAAGTAGTTCTGCTTCTACAAATTTTTACGCAAATCATTTATCTTTTTTGTTTATTTGGAATTTGCATTATAATAGTGGATCGGAAGGGATTCGAACCCTCGACCTTTGCGGGATTATTCCTTACGCAGTGTGAGTGCGTCATCCTAACCAGCTAGACGACCGATCCGAGCTTGTTTTCTTTTAGCACTATTTAGGG
>JAHEYD010000031.1 GCA_023251795.1 Nitrosotalea sp.
ATTTTATTGCCATTCTTTCATATAAATATAGTTTATGATGAAAGTAAATCAATGACAGGTTCTAATTAGCCCATAATCCACATTAACTAAGAAATATAAACATGACCACACCACACAAAATGGAAAAGCAAGAAAGCGAAGAGTGGTATGCAATTTTAGGTACTGTGGGGGGAATTGTGTCTGTTCATTCAAATAGAAAAGAAGCAAATGCAGAACATAAAGAACTCCGTTGCACCAAAAATAATCGTATAGTCCGATGCACCATCACATACACATTACCTGCTAAGAAAAAGATATGAACACAACATCATTAGAACTATCCAAAAGGATAGCAACATTAGAGGGAGATAAGGGGGAGAGTGAGTATTGGTGGTTTCCGCACAGAGAAATGGAAACACACAGACTCATTGAGTGGAAAATAAAGGACACAAGATGTGGAAGTAATGAGAGTGTACCCGCCCTCACCACAGATGAGCTACTTGAGCGGTTGCCAATAATGATTGAAATGATACCAGAGGAGTCAGATGAATTAGCAAAGTGGTACTTTTCTATGACTAAATACGAGAATGGCTTCACCGCAACCTACACATACTTCTACTACGGACCAATGGACACTATTCGTTTCTCGTCAGACACCCCAGCCGAAGCCCTTGGACTTCTGTACGAACACTTACTCATTAAAGGGTTGATTACATAATATGAAAACACATCAAATAATAAAAACAATAGAGCATAAAGGAATTAAAGTACCCATCAAAGTTGATTTTGATTTAGGCACAGCTTCTCTTGTAGAAAAGGACATCAATGGTAAGTGGAAGAAAAAAGAGTTTATGTTTGCTGACCGAACGCTTGCATACATGAATGGTTGGATTACCATACTTGAAGCTCAAATAAAAGCAGTAGAGGAATGTAAGAAACTACTCGAAGAAGCCGAAAAAGAGAAAGCGGAGGTTCTAATGAATGTCGTATCAGGACTTTCTGGTGTATGAAGATAATATAAAACCATGAAAACAACTCTCACAGAACAAGACAAAGAAACATACAATAGGATAATAGCGGACGGAAGCATGGACGACATGTTTGAATTTGGAAACGCAGTCGGTCGTGTAAATGCACTCAAAGAAATGATGCACGACCAACAGAAACTCACAGACGGGTTTAGTCACCCCACTGACTGTGAGGAGTGTAAGAAGAATGTACACTCCACAGCCGATACGATCAAGAGTGTAAAGAAGAACTACGGTAATGCCATTAAGCGTCTTGGTAGTACCTAGTTATGGATATCCACAGTTTCTTATCTTTAATAAAACTTGACTATATGGTATAATCTACATTAGTGGATGATGTGAGGTCGCACAATTTTATATTTAGACCAACTACCAAATCCACTAACCGCCATCAACTTACCGCGAAATACAGCGGAGGAAGTCTATCGCTCTACCACCAAACGAAAATATCCAGGGTACAGTTTTTCATATAAAAACCCTATGAACACCCTCCAAAGGGACTCCATCAGGTAATAAACGAGCGAAGAGGTTCAAGTCCTCATGGTGGCAATTAAAAGTACAAAAGATAATTTGATATGAAAAATAAAGGTGGCAGACCAACGATAATGACCCCAGACACTCTCGCAAAACTAGAGATGGCTTTTTCTATTGACGCAACAGTAGGGGAAGCGTGTAGTTCTGCCAATATATCACAAGACGCTTTTTATGATTATTTAAAGAAAAACCCGAAGTTTAGCGATAGAATAGCAGAGCTACGAGAAAAGCCTGTATTAAAGGCACGGAATACAGTTGTATCAAAGCTAGGAGAAAGCTACGCAAACTCAATGGACTACCTTAAAAGAAAGAAGAGATTAGAGTTCGGAGATAACATAGACCACAGGATAGCAGGCAACCTAGCAATCACATTTGATAATGCTTTTACACCCCAACCAGAAATTAGTAGCCCAGAGTAAAGCCCGTTTCAAAATCACAAGAGCTGGACGTAAAGGTGGGAAGACAGCACTTGAGGTAGAAACACTTTGCTACAAAGCAACAATCAGTGCTTCTAAACTGAACCTTGCAAAGACAGTTTTTCCTACTGGTCGTAAAGTATTGTACATTGCACCGACACAGAGCCAAGCCCGAAAGATTATCTGGGAAGCATTAAAGAATAGACTTGTAGGGATAGGGATAGCAAACGAGTCTGTGCTAGAAATGCGTGTACCAAATGAAGACAAGACATTCAGCACGATATACGTTGGAGGATGGGAGAACAGAGAAAACTACCGAGGACTCACTGACGTAATTCACATTACCTACGATGAAGTTGATACCATGCGTGACTTTTTCGTGTATTGGCGTGAGATATTCCGTCCGATGTTCCTCGACACCGCAGGAACAGCAGATTTCATCGGTACTCCAAAAAAAGAAAACCCGAACCTAAGACGATTAGAGAAAGAAGCAGAAGGAAACCATGAGTGGGAGTCGTTTCACTTTACTTCACGAGATAACCCATTCCTACCCGTAACCGAGATAGATGCGCTTGAAAAGGAATACGAGGGTGACAGAACCTCATACAAACAGGAAGTGCTTGCTGAATATGTGGATAACGCTGGTGCATTATTCAAATACACATCACTCCTCGATATGTTCTCAAACACCATCACGAAGAGTAACGAGAAGTATCTGATTGTAGACGTATCAGACGATGGTGCAGATAAGACTGTATTCTCATTCTTCCAAGGGCTTGAACTCTATCGTATAGAAATCTTCGAACGCCTAAATACTGAGGGAATAATCAGTCAGATACGAGAGTATGCCAGTGATGAGAGAATACCGTACTCACAAATAGCTGTAGATGCTATTGGAGTAGGGGCTGGAGTGGCTTCCTCATCGCTCCTAGACGGCATCATAGGGTTCAAATCCTCATACAGTGCGATGAAGACTGACATTGACCCTGTACGGCTTCCTAACGTGCATTATGCATCACATGCTTCACTGGTATCAGACTATAAGAACCTACGCTCGCAGTGCGTATTCATCCTTGCTGAACATATCAACAACCACAAGTTTGCGGTGAAGGTAGATGATGTTAGAATTAAAGAGAAAATCATTGAGGAGTTATCACTCTATCAAGATGCTTCAACGGGTGACGGTAAGCGAATGGCAACACAGAAAGAGGACATTAAAGTGTTGCTCGGACACTCACCAGACATATCAGACACTCTAATCATGCGTATGTTCTTTGTCTTACGCGATAAACTCGCACCTAATCAGAGTGAAGCACAAGCGAAGATACATGCAGAGATAATGAACCAATTTGACAAGAACTTTAACAGACAGCACATGAATAGCACAAAATAATGCTGAGTATAATAATTCCAAGTCTTTCGGAACCCTATTTACAGAAAACTGTGGATGACATTAAGAAACACGCTGAGACTGACATTGAAATACTTGTTGGTGATGATGCAAAACTAAAACTAGGACAGCGAGGGGTCATGAACCACCTTGCACGACAGGCTAAAGGTGAATACATACTAAAATGTGACGCTCACTGCTCATTTGGACAGGGTTTTGACCGCATTATGCTTGAAGACATGCACGATAACGTGATAATGGCTCCCTATCTGCTTGTGTTAGACGGTGAGAAGTGGATAGTACGTCACGATAAACGCTCATCTTCCTACTGTTTTGATACTAACCTAGTGATGAACTACAACTTAGAAGCAGAAAACAAGGAACCACTGAGTGAAACCATGTGTCTGCAAGGTTCCTGCTTCCTAATGACTACTGAGAACTACTGGAAGTGGAATATCTGTGATGAGAGTCTAGGAAGTTGGGGAGGACAGGGAACTGAATTAGGCATTAAAGCATATCTGAACGGTGGTGTGTGCATGACCACGAAGAAAACATACTACGGGCATGTGTTCAGACACAACGAGGAGGATTTTCCATACAAACGTGACCTTGCAAAAGTAAGTGAGTCACATCAAGCCGTCATCAAACAATTTAAGAATAAAAGTATTGCTGGACTGATTGAGAAGTATAACTACCCTTGCGATTGGAATAATGAAAAGGTACTGGAGCTACCAGATGTGGTATAATAGTGATGATTATAGTGAGGATTAACAACTAGACAACGGGTATAGACATGGAAAAAATAGATTTATGTGAAATTATACGTGATGCAGAGGACAATTACACTCACGGTAGTACAAAGATGAGTGAGTACGTTGACTGGGACATGCACAATACGATTGAGACTATTGACGCATATTTAAATTCAAAACATACGAGTGGTTCTACTGACGCTCTTGGAAGAGAAAAACCGTTTTTTAATATCGTCACCGCAGCGGTAAATATCTGGTACAGAGCAACGGACATAGACCGAAAGGACATTCGCATCATGCCGAACAACGAACGCACTACGGTACTTGCGTTTATTGCCACACAGATACTCCAAAATTGGATGAAAGAGTCACGCTTTGGGGTATTTCTCAATGAATGGGGACGTTCACTTGCTCGCTATGGTTCTTCGGTAGTGAAGTTTGTTGAAAAGGACGGTGAACTTATCGCTTCCGTTATACCGTGGAATAGAATGATTGTTGACCCTCTGGATTTCGACGCACTCCCTCGCATTGAAAAAATATACAAAACACCAGCACAGCTTCGCAAGATGAAGGAGTATGACCAAGATGCTGTGAATGCACTCATTACATCGCACACTACTCGTAAGACACTTAACGGTCACTCACAAGATAATCAGTCAAAGTTTATTGAACTCTATGAGGTACATGGTGAACTTCCTATTGCATTACTTGAAGAAGACCCAGACAAAGCAGAGGACTCTAAATGGGAAATATACCGACAACAAATGCACGTTGTCTCGTTTGTGAACACCAAGAGCGATAACTATGATGATTTCTGTCTATTCAGAGGCAAGGAGAAGAAAGACCCATACATGCTCACGCACTTGATTAAAGAAGATGGGCGAACACTTGCTATTGGTGCAGTAGAATATCTCTTTGACGCACAGTGGATGAAGAACCACACGATGAAGAACATGAAAGATACGCTCGACCTTGCATCAAAACTCATCTTTCAAACATCTGACGGTTCGTATGTAGGACGCAACGTACTTTCTGCTATTGAGACAGGGGATATACTTATCCACAAAATAAACGAACCACTCACTCAGATAAATAACACAAAAGCAGACCTCGGTGCGTTTCAAAACTTTGGAATTGAATGGGAAAACTTAGGAAAAGAAATCACCTCAACACCAGACGGAGCAAGAGGAATAACCCCACCATCAGGTATTGCCATGGGGACAGTACAGCTCACCACTTCACAAGGACTTTCACTCTTTGAGATAATGACCGAAAACAAAGGATTTCACATCGAGGACATGCTTCGTGAATACGTCATACCTCATATTAAGACCAAGATGGACACTACGGACGAAGTGGTTGCAATTCTTGACGATAACAACATTGAGAAGATAGACATGATGTACATCAAGAGTACGGCAACAAAGGCAGTGAATGAGAAATTAGTACAGCAAGTCATTGACTCACTTGAAAACGACACTGCGATGCCAACACAAGCAGACCAAGCACAAATGATGCAGACCGAAAGTACGAACATGAAAGAGCAGTTAAATAACGTCATGGGCAATCAACGCTTCTTCAAGCCATCTGAGATACCCGATGAAACATGGAAAGACATACTCAAAGACCTTGAATGGAAGCTAAATGTAGAAGTTACCAACGAGAATACCGATAAGCAAGCGGTGCTACAAACACTCAATATGCTTCTCCAAACCATCGCAAGTAATCCAATGATACTTCAAGAACCTAACGCAAGACTGTTATTTAACAGAATACTTTCTGAGACTGGTGTTGTCTCTTCACTTCAACTCTCTACCTCTACAAATGGTGTAATGCCTAATGTGTCTCCCCCAACGGGTAAACCAGAGGCAGTAGCAGCTTAATAATTAACAAATAAAAATGGAACAAGAAAAAAAGCGGGTGACACTATCAGACATCCTCAATTACGAAGCGGACACATATCTCAATGCAAATGACATCGAGCTTATCCGTAGCACGTTCAAGGACAATCCACGACTCTTGCGTGTATTGCGTAAGATACTACTCCCCTCAATAGGCGACCCAGAAATGCCTATGGAGGAACTAGGGTCAGACGCATGGATGGCGATGCGTGAGTGGGATCAAATACCAGCAGACGAAGCAAAGATTATGATGGTATCACGACAAGATGCATTGAAGTTTATTGCAGGTGGTCTTATTAAAATTAAGATAATTGCAAACCAAGCAGTTGAAAGCCCAGAAGCAAAGAAGCTACGAATGTTGAAAGACTCATCAAAATAGTTGATAAGTATTTGTTGACAAGTACAAGTATGTTATAATAGCGTTAATTGGAGTAGAAACATCTCCTAAAAATTGTTTCTAAATAAATGAGTACAGAAAACAATGGTGTAGATTTGGACACCTTAATCCAAACAAAGATTGAAGAGGACACAGAGTTTCAAACAAGCTTATCAGACCTCAATGACGAGGAAAGAGAAAGTGCCGTTGAAGCAAGACGCAACGAAGTCTTAAAAGAAATTGCAATCTCATCTGTAAAGAACGAGGAACTTGCAAAAAACTATAAAACTCGTGCGGAGAAAGCAGAAGCAGAACGCAAAGAAAAGAAGGAAACAACGGACTCGCTTGACATAAAGGACACAATCTATCTCGGCAAAGCAGATATACATGACGATGACTTAGATGAAGTCCTCACCTACGCAAAGAATATGAAAGTATCTGTCCGTGAAGCACACGAACACTACAAACCTATCCTTGCAGATAGAAATGACGAGCGAAGAACCGCACAAGCAACGCAAACAAAAAGTCCAAGAGGCATAACGAAGAACAGTGGTGAAGACACTCTCCGAAAAGCAGAATCCACAGGGGAAGTACCAGAGTCCGAAAAGGAAATGGAAGCCATGTTACAAGCTCGCCTCGAACGACGTAGACAAAGCACATAGACAACGGGTGGGTTACTATAATTTTTAACCCCTAACATGGCCAATACACTATCAACCTACGCCCTCCGCGATAAATACATGAAGAGTAACCTACAGGTTGCACTTCGAGCAGCACTCGTTGCTGAAAAGGTATGTCGCGTTGACCGTTCAGACCTTAAACGAATCCAAAACCCGTACATTACACAGCAAACAGCGGCTATCCAAGCAGTTGCAGGTACATACTCTGTATCAGCAATGACTGTAACCGATGATGCTCTTACTGTAACAGATGAAGTTATCTTTGGTACTCATGTCTTTGATTTTGAAACGCTCACAAGCAACTTCAATCTCATGGCTGACTTCTTTGATGACCTCACCTACTCAGTAGCATTCAAGGTTGACCAGTTTGTTGTAAACGCACTCTGCGAAGACGCAACAAGCTCATACACCACACCAGCAGGAGGATTTACTACTGCAAGCAACATCGCTGTTATCATGTCTAACCTTATCTCTAAGGTAGCAGGGTATCAGTCAGGACTTGCTAATGGACTTTACCTCATTATTGAAAGTACAGACGTTGTAGGATTTGCACAGGCACAAGTAGCTTCTGGCTTCTCGTACTCTGACGCAGCACTCAACAACGGCTTTATGACTAAGTACATGGGTGTAGACATCTATGTAGTACGTCCAAGCACATTCGTATCAGCAACACTCGGTTCACGTTCAGACTTCACCAACTCAGGACACCGTGTCTTTGGAGTAAAGAATACTGCAACATACGCAACACCTCGTGGAGTTCGTTACGAAGAAAAAGGAGTTTCAGGAAAGACAGGAAAGGAAATCGTCGTTGTATCTCTCGTTGGAGCCAAAGTTTGGGCACCGATTGCAGATTTGCATGTCGATATTACCCTGAGTTAGGCCACAGACTAAAGTATTGTTAGCAAACACATGAAACTCATAGAAACTGGAAAAACAAGGTCGGACGTAAAGAGAATCGGTTTTGTAATGGTTGACGACTCAGACTTTGAGTTACTCAGCCAACAAAACTGGCAACTTGGTGCGGACGGTTATCCAAGGTCTCATGGTGAAGTAAAGCTTATGTCTCGATTCATTATGAATGCGCCAAGGCATTTGGAAGTTGACCATATTGATGGCAATCCACTGAATAACCAGCGGGCAAACCTTAGACTTGCAACCAGTTCTCAGAACAAATGTAACCGTGGCGCACGTAAAGACTGCAAAAGCGGTTACAAGGGAGTTTCGTGGCACTCACAAAGAAACAAATGGACAGCTCGAATTAAGGCGGGAACAAAGTATCTCCATCTTGGACTCTTCGAGGACATAAAAGATGCTGTGTCTGCCTATAACAACGCTGCACAAAAATATCACGGGGAGTTCGCGTTTATTAACAAGCTTTAACCATTAATAGTCCACTTTTGTGGGCTGTACTGGTAGGTGGATCAACCCGTTGCACCTATCAACACAGCACACAAAAGTCTAAGAAAACACCATGGCAAAAGAAGAAGTAAAAGAAACTAAAAAAGATGCTCGACAAGCTCGTTGGGACGCTCATGTAGAAGCATACATGATTTCTAACCCTGTAAAGGGAGCTAGCAAGAAAGCAAACAAAGAATTTGACACAATCCCAGCATCTTTTCGCTAAATTATTAGCTAAGAAAACACAATGGACACAATTAAAACAATCGCAGTCGCACTCGCAACAGCACTCGTAGCTGTACTTGGCTTTGGAGCGATACAGGGTGACAATCTTGCAGGAGCACCAGGTATCAACATCTTGCCATCAGCACAGCAACCGTACAGTGGCGCTGTATACTCAACCTCGACAGCAACAAACTCAACCCTTCTCACAGAAGCGATTGATGATGAGACTGTTGTTGCGATAACCTTGACCCAAGGAAGTGGCACATTGACACTAATGGCTTCGTCATCAGTACCAGGGATACCAAATCCAGGAGACATGAGAACTATTTATATTCGGAATGCCACAACTTCTTCATCTGTCTCATTGACACTTGCAGGAGCAACAGGAGTTATCCTTAAACGGGCTGCATCATCAACTGCTATGCTGATTGGTGATACGGATGGGAGTAATACGTTCAAGGTTGACCTATATCGAAAGGCAAATACCGACATTGTAGCAAATCTAACCAAGTTTGAAGATTAACCTTATCTAACTCTGACCCTTACGGGGTTGGAGATTAGATCGGGTTATAAAATAATAAAATTATGAAAACATATACACTACCATTAACACTCATCGGAATTGCAGTATTTTTACTCGCAGGGGTTCTTTTATTCAAACCAATGTATCAAGCGTATGGTTCTGCTTTTACAGGACAAGCAAGCTACCTACAGACCGCTACAACAACAACTGTGGGGAACCAAGCTGTGCCGGCAACAACCATAGCATCAGCACAAACAGACGGGAGCTGTAAGGCACGAGTGATTACTACAAACGGTATAGGTGTATACCTCTCGTTTGGTGACACTACAGGGTTTGGTTCTACCACACTTGCAAACGCAGTTGGTCACTGGCAACCTGCATCTACAACCGTAAGCTATGACAGTGGAATATACGGATGCGGAAGACTCACAGGATGGGCAACAGCATCAACATCACTAACCGTTTCTCAATTCTAAAATGCAGTTTTCTGATACGGTAAACAACACAGGGATTTTGCAACAAACACGCGTTTTAATGCGAGTGGATGCTACACAATATCCTACTGCAAACGTAGTCAACTCATGTAACAACTGGCTTGATTATGTCGTGAGTCACGGTATTGCAAGTGACAAGTTTCTTCAATTTGATGACACAAACCACACAAAACTAGGAGAAGGAACCTCACCACTTACGGTAAACGTAACCGATTACTCATTCCTCACTGACGAACAAGGAAATCCCATTATTACATTACTCGGTATCTCACGCTTGGAGAATGGCAAATACATTCCACTTACCCCCATTGACCGTTCACAAGTGGACATGGGTACCTTTGCACAAGTATCAGGAACACCAACACAATATGATAAAATCCAAGATAACATCATTAGACTCGACAAAATCCCAACAGCTACCGTTAGTAGTGGACTCAAATACTACTTCCAACGAGCAGGCAGTTATTTCACCGCATCAGATACTACAAAGCAACCTGGTGTTTCCCCAGTTCTTCACCGAGGGTTCGTCATTGCAAGTGCCTATGATGGTGCGCTCACGCTGGGACTCCAAAACCTTCAAGCCCTATCAGTAGAACAGGAAAAAGAACGACAGAAGATGTTTGATTACTTCGCAACACGCAATAACGACCAACCAAAGAGGATGATAGCTTCAATCCATAGCAACAGATAATATGTCTATTACAAATACAGCAAAACCTTCGACGAGTATCACAAACACTGCAAAGGTGAACCTTGCAGAACTTTGGAGTACTATCACGACAACTTGGGCTAGTGAGACTAGGACATGGGATGATTGCATTTCACTTATAGATAATACAAGTAAACCCTCAACGAGCATTACAAATGTAAGTAAACCAACATAATATGGCAACCATAACTAATATAAATGCAGGTGACACCATAACAAGTTCTAGAACGGTTATAAATACCAATGCACAAAACTTAAACACCGACAAAATCGAGACAAGCACACTCGACACTGACACCGCCCTCACCGCGAACAGTGATGCAAAGATACCTACGCAGAAAGCCGTCAAGGCGTATGTTGATGCAGGAGGGAATGTGAATGCAAGTACGACTACAAAGGGAATTGTGGAGGAGGCTACTGATGCTGAGGTGGCGGTAGGTACGGCAGCAGGCGGGACGAGCGCCCGACTTTTTGTAAATCCAAGTTCTTTCATTGCATTATTCACAGGTTTGATTTGCCCATATGCTGGTAGAACTGCCCCTACGGGGTGGCTTTTATGTGATGGTACAGCCGTCTCGAGGTCAACATACGCGAACCTAAAGGCAGTGATGGCTCCGGCACAGACATTTACAGTCTCCATCGCTTCTCCAGCAGTTTTTTCCGCAACAGGTCATGGGTTAGTTGCAGGGGATAAAATCTCATTTACAACGACTGGGGCATTACCAACAGGACTCGCCACCAATACTGACTATTTCATAATTACAGCGGGACTCACGGCAAATGCTTTCGAGGTGTCTACCTCTCGCGGAGGTGCAGCAGTAAATACGAGTGGTTCACAAAGTGGCACGCATACGCTCCACGCTACCGCGCATGGAAAAGGGGATGGTGCGACAACATTTAATCTGCCTGATTTTCGTGGCTATACTCCGTATGGGTATAAATCATCCGATGCGAACTTTGATGCATTGAATGTGCCGAATACATACGTTGGTGAAAAGACTCATGTACTTACGGTTGCGGAATTGGCAGCGCATACTCACGCGATTACTGTTGCTGATGCCGGTGGTGCTGGAACATCTGCCGCGGAAGGCAATCTTAATACCCATTCGAGTGGTGCTGCCACTGACTCGACAGGAAGTGATACAGCTCACAACAACATGCCGCCGTATGTGGTTGTTAATTTCGTAATTAAAATATGAGCAAAATAGTCGAACAAAAAATAAATAACTTCTCTGGCGGTATATCAGATAGCCCACGAGAAGACAACGCTACCAAGTTCCAGGTTGCGAAGCATTTTGATATTTTCTCAAACCCAACACGTTTAACTCCCTACCGTTCACTCGAAGCTGACCATGCAACAAGCGTATCAGCAACTGATTTAAAACAGTATGTAGTAAAAGACTTCCTCTACCATTCATCAAGTGCAAAACTCTTTGGACTAGGGCAAACAGGTGCAGGACTCACTAAAATAGTACAAAAAGCAGACGCAACTACGGGACTGTGGACTACGCCCTCAACAAGTGAGGGAAACGGAGCTGTACAAAACGGCTGTCTAGTTGAATACAAAGGCTATCTCTGGGGCTTTCAGGGCACAACACAGGTATGGAGATGGCTCATTTCTACGAACACAATCACCAACTCACAAGGAACGGTAGGCACTATCACCTCAGTAGCACAAGGGGTTATTGCAAAAGACGATAACCTCTATCTTCCGTATAACAACAAACTAGCCCGTGTTACCTCAGGAGGTACAGTAAATGACGCTGTTTTAACACTACCAACTAACTTCAAAATCACCTCTATTTGTAACTACGGTAACTACCTTGCTATTGGATGTGCACCTATTTCAACATTTAATGGAACGTCAAAGGTATTTCTATGGAACCTCACCTCTACCGATGTTCAGGAAGCTATTGACTGGGGCGAGGGTGAGCTTCGTATTCTTGAAACTATCGAGGGTTACTTAGTAGGTGTCACTGACCGTTATTTGAACAATGCAACAGGTGCAGGACGTGGCTCAATGATTATTCAAACCTACTCAGGAGGTGTACCACAGGTAGTCAAGGAAGTATTTACACAAGCCCTTACAGGCAAGACAATACCACTGACAAAGTTCGTAAAAAACAACCGACTCTTCTTTGCCTGCAAGATTATGAGCAATTCTTCAGGAACTGAATATTTAGAAGGAATTTGGAGTTTTGGCAGGAAAAACATCAATTATCCTTTCGCTCTAAACTGCGATATCGTATGTGAAGAATCAGATACTGATGGATTTCAAGCAATCGGTAGTGCAGGAAATTTTGTATTTGTCACACATTCTGGTGATGGCAGTATCTCAAAAACCAATGATTCAGCAGTGTATACTTACACTAGCGCATATGAGAGCCAAATCTTTGACTTTGGCGATATTGACTCAGACAAGACTCTACTTTCTTTGAAAGTTTCATTTAGAAAGTTAGCCACGGGTGAATCCGTGACAGCCAAATATAAATGGGACGGTGCAACAAGTTTTACAACAATAGGGACATTTAGTACGGTTGGAGAGTTGTCACACACATTTCTGAACATAGAAAGTACGGGTGGCGCTTTTGCATCGGGTAGGGAACTACAAGTAAGGATAGAGTCACTTGGCGGACTAGAGCTAACTGGCTTCAAGGCAATTGCAAGGGTAAATGATAACGCATAACATGGCTTTCACTAAAGGACACAAAATAAATGTAGGTAGAAAATATAAACGGTCTGTACCTGTGTGGAATCATGGTCTCAAAAAAGATACAGAGGTTAGATTAAATTACGAAAGACCCACTTCTTTTAAGAAGGGTTTGACTCCGTGGAATAAAGGTAAAAAGGGGTCACAGGTTGCTTGGAATAAGGGCATGAAATTGACAGAGGAACATCTCACCAAACTTAGAAAACCACATCCTTCTGCTAGGAGAGAAAACAACCATAACTGGAAAGGGGGCATGTCGTCTGAAAACAAAATGATACGAGAGTCTTTTGAATATAGACTATGGCGCACTTCTGTTTTCGAGCGTGATGACTATACGTGTATTTGGTGTGGACTACACAGTGGAAAGGGCAAAGCAGTAACTCTCCACGCAGACCATATAAAGCCTTTTGCATTTTATCCAGAACTACGTTTTGCCATAGATAATGGGCGTACCCTTTGTGTTGACTGTCACAGAACCACAGACACTTGGGGTAGATCAAAAAAATAATATGCCACAAGATTTTCAAAAACAGTTGGATCAGCTTAGACGCGACTTTGATAGTCTTAATTCGGAATACTACCTCAATAACTTTTCATCAAGTAAGGATGAAAACAAATATGTACGTTTCAATACACGCGTGAAAGTACCAACTGTTACCGCAGTAGCAACCGTGTGTGAAATAGGAGAATTGTGTGTCGTATCGAGTACAGGGAAATTATATGTGTGTTCGGCTGCAAATACTTGGACGATTGTAGGAACACAAACGTAAAATATGGTATAATACTTACAAATTATATGGCTCAGACATCCGTAAGCTCACTACAAAAACAGGCAATAAGTTTAACTAACAAACTTGGTGGTTTGATAAAGACAAAAAGTGCACAAGGTGTCGATACTTCCGCTGCACAAAAAGTATACAACAAGTCTGTTTCAATGAACACCCAAGGGAAAGCAGAGGGTTCTAAGGCATATAAAGGTTCTTCATACGAGCAAGCCTATAACAATTCTGTCATCCCAGTCACTGCACTCAACACCACTACAACGCCTGTGACGTTGCCTAATATTCCTAAAGTCACTGATCCAGGTGCTATCAATCTCACAGGAAGTCCTGACCTCACAAGTTTTGGTTACTCAACAAAAGACAACCAATTTGTATACGACCCAAAAGCGTCTGAATCTGAAAACGCAGTCAATCAGAGTACTCAAAACCAAATGCAGTTACTCTTGCAATCTTTTGGACTACAAGGAGAACAAGGAAGTAAAGCAGGCTTGTATGAAGATACTTATGGAGTGAGTGATAGACAGGCAAAACGTGACTATGAAGCAGGACGTAGAGATGTATCAAATTACACGTCTCAACTGAATAACATTGTTGCAAAAGCACAAGCTGAATCTCTAGGACTTGAAGGACAGGGACGGGGAATAACGGAAAGTATAATCGGAGGTCAACAAGCCCAAATAAACCGTGAGGCGGCAATTCAAGCACTCCCTATTCAAGCGCAATTAGCAAGCTCACAAGCAAATCTTGAAGAAGCAACACGACATCTTGATAATCTCTTCAAATTAAAATCAGAAGATGCAGACGCTAAATACAAACGACAGAGTGACATGGTGCAAGCAGTTCTAGGTGTCGCAAGTCAAGGACAGCAAAACTTACTCACAGCAAAACTTGCAGACATAGGAGAACGAAAGAAAACTGCAGACGCTAATAGAGCATTAGTGAATGAATACGCAAATATGGCAAAACAGTCTGGTCAAAACAACCTCATAACTGGCTTCACCTCTTTGGATGTAAATGCACCAGATTTTGCACAGAAATTCGGAGCAATGCAGGCAAAAGTAATAGACACTACATCAGCGTTACAGCGTGAATCGTTACGAGCGCAAATTGCAAGCTCAAATCGTGCGAATCAAGCGTCAGCAAAGAAAGATACTCAGTTTGATAAAGATGGAAATCTTGTGGACATGCAAACAGGGGAGATTATTTCAAGTGCGGGTGGTCAAAATAGTCAAGAGGGTGTACAGA
>JAHEYD010000032.1 GCA_023251795.1 Nitrosotalea sp.
AAATTTTGGAAATAATTAATAGGATTCACAAGATGTCAAAACTGTGAATAAAAAAATAAGAATTGCAGGAATTATTGGAGCAGTCATAGCTTCTGTCATAATTCTTAGTTTGCCTTCAAATCCAATTGTTATGCCAGCACCAACTACAAACTCGACTGGAACAAAATACGTAGAAATCGTTGCAACAAACCTTCAGAAACCTTGGGCTATGGATTTTGCTGATGATAGAATTTTTTTCACAGAAAAGGTTGGCAGAATTAGAGTAATTGATTCTGGTATCTTACTAGAAGAACCTCTTGCTAATTTGCATGTAGCAGATGTTACTGATGGTGGACTGCTTGGTTTGACCTTACATCCTGACTTTGTAAACAACCATTTTCTCTATGTTTTCTATACTTATGAAGGAGACAAACTCTGGAACAAGGTAATCAGGATCACTGAATCTGAAAACAAACTTAGTGATGCGACGGTAATTCTGGACAAAATTCCTGGAGCGGAATTTGATAATGGCGGGGTAATAAAATTTGGTCCTGATGGAAAACTGTACATAGCAACTGGTGATGCCACAGATGAACATGCAGCACAAGACTTGCAATCGCTTTCAGGAAAAATTCTAAGACTAAATGATGACGGTACAATCCCGTCTGATAATCCATTTCACAATTCTGTGTTCTCATACGGACACAGAAATCCTCAAGGAATGGCGTGGGATAAATCAGGAAATCTGTATGTAACAGAACATGGACCTACAAAAAATGATGAGATAAATCTTGTAAAAGCTGGTCAAAACTTTGGTTGGCCAGATCAAGAGTGTTCTGGCGATAAAAATTTTGTAAATTCTTTAGTATGTTATAATCCAAGTTTAGAGCCTGCTGGTTTAGTTTTTTATTCTTCGGACAAACTTGATCTTGAAAATGATCTAATTATGGCATCTTTACGTGGAACTAATTTGTACAAGTTAACAATAGATGATGGTATCATCACTTCACAACAAAGCATATTGGGTGGAGCTGGAAGGATAAGAGATGTAAATGAAGGACCAGATGGATATCTTTACATACTTACAGGAAATACTGACGGAAGAGGATTTCCAGATAAAACCGATGACAAACTTATCAGGATAGTAAAATAAATTGGCAAATTCATCAATTCCCAAGTTTTATGAAAAAAGTAAGAATGAAAGGATCAAAACAATAGCCTCATTTTGTGGTCTTTCAAAAAAAGACATTAAAGTTCTGCAAAACGGTGGTGGGATTTTATTTGATGAAGCAGATAAGATGGTTGAAAACGCAATAGGGACAGTATCCTTTCCACTTGGAATAGCTTCAAATTTTATGATAAACAAAAAGGAATACCTTGTCCCGATGGTAATCGAAGAACCATCAGTAATTGCTGCTGCCTCAAAGGCTGCAAAGATAGCAAGAAAACATGGCGGTTTTATCATGAAGGCAGATGAATCATACAGTATTGGGCAGATTCAAGTCGTAGATGTCAATACAAAGTCAGCTATTCCAAAGATAATGAAAGCTTCAAAAGAAATTCTAAAACTTGCAAATTCAAAAAGCAAGACACTTTCTAAGATGAGAAAAGGCGCAAAACAAGTTTCGTGCAAAGTAATCAAAACTAGCTCTGGTTCCATGTTGATTGTTGAACTCTTAATTGATGTTGGTGATGCAATGGGTGCAAACATAACAAATACCATGTGTGAAAGTGTTGCACCTATAATTGAAAAATTGACAGGGGGAAGAGTAATACTTAGAATACTTTCAAACTATTCAACAAAAAGACTGGTAAGAGGTACAGCTGTTTTTGATAAAAACGAAATAGGTGGACAAAAAATAGTTGATAACATCATCCTAGCATACCAATTTGCAGCAAATGATCCATACCGAGCTGTAACCCATAACAAAGGAATCATGAATGGAATAATTGCAGTAGCAAATGCAACTGGGCAAGACACACGAGCAATTGAAGCAGCAGCCCATGCATACGCCGCCAGAACTGGAAGATATAGCTCACTTACAGAATGGAAAAAAGACAAGAAAGGAAACTTGGTTGGTAAAATTGAATTACCAATGTCTGTAGGAACGGTGGGCGGCATTGTTAATGTGCATCCTATGATCAAAATATGTACAAAAATTGTTGGAGTGAAATCTGCAAAAGAGCTTGCATGTGTAATTGCAGCAACAGGTCTTGCACAGAACTTTAGTGCAATACGAGCTCTTGCTTCTGAAGGAATACAAAAAGGACACATGAGACTTCATGCAAGAAACATTGCTGCAGCAGCAGGTATCAAATCAGATAAGATAGATGAGATAACAAAGAGAATGATAAAAGAAGGAAACGTCTCAATACATCGCGCAAAAGAAATACTCAAAGAACTTTAGCGCTCAAGATATATATCTAAAAACACTCGCTAGGACTACGTTGACTCTAGTTAAATTTGCAATACCCAAAGGTAGTATTGAAGATGCTACCTTCAAGGTTTTAGAAAGATCTTGGACAAAAGTAAAACGAAGAGACAGGACATATCGTGTAACTCTGGATGATCCGCAAATTGCAGTAAAGATGCTAAGACCACAAGAGATCCCAAACCTTGTCTTTGATGGATTGTATGATGTTGGTATAACAGGTAAAGATTGGGTACAAGAAACAAATGCAGATGTACAAACTCTTTTGGACTTGGAATATGGAAAAATAAAACTTGTAATTGCAATACCTGACTCGTATAATTTCAAATCACTTGACGAAATGATTGTAGCATATGCAAAAAAGAAAAAGATACTCAGAATCTCTTCTGAATATCTTACTACAGCTGCAAAATTCATAAAACAATCTAAAAGTTACAAAAAACTTTATGGCTCAAAGGATCCGCTCATTATCACTCCATGGCTACGGATTGGCTCAAACAAGAACGTACAAATTCATCTATCATTTGGAGCAACTGAAGCAAAACCGCCAGATGATGTAGATGCAATAATGGATGTAACAGAAACAGGCACTACTCTTACACAAAATCAACTAAAGATAGTGGACACTGTATTGGAATCAAGCGCTATTCTAATAGCAAATAAATCATCACTAAGAGACAAGACAAAGCGAGAAAAGATCTACGATATTGTCACTATGTTACGTGGTGCGGTAGAAGGAAAAGAGCACCTACACATATTCCTAAACGTACAAGAAAAGAATCTCAATAAATTGCTAAAAGAACTACCGTCACTTAAACGACCCACTGTTAGTCCTCTTAGTGAGAAGGGATGGTATGGAATAAACACAATAATCCCCAAGTCTGAATTTCACAAACTTATTCCAAAACTTCGAAAGATAGCACAGGGATTAGTAGTACACGAGCCAAAGCAAATACTTGCACTAGAGGAGATAAAACGAGATGAGGAAAATTGATGAGAACCATCATAGTTCAAGATATCAATGCTATAGTAGCAGATGTACGAAAACGACCTAAACCTACTGAGAAAGAAAAGAAAATAGTTAATGACATACTTCTTGATGTACAAAAAAATCCGCAAGACAGTACACTAATAAAATACGAAAAAAAAGGCGGCAAGCTAAGAGCAGATCTGAAATCAATTAGAGTAAAAAAGTCTGAAATCAAAAACGCATACTGTAAGGTAACAAAAGATCAGATTGATGCAATCAAGCTTGCAAAAAAAAGACTGGAAAGAACAGAGCTTGCACTAAAAAGTAAACTAGAGAAAATTACAATTAAATCAGACGGAATAAAAATTATCAAAACGTTTGTACCAATTGAAAGTGTAGGCTGCTATATCCCAGGTGGCGAAGCTAGGTATCCTAGCACGGTAATCATGTCTGTCATCCCAGCCAAAGTGGCTGGTGTAAAAAAAATTGTTGCTGTTTCACCCCCTGGTAAAAATGGGGACATAGATCCACTCACACTTGTTGCTGCAGACATTTGCGGAGTAGATGAATTTTACAAAGCTGGCGTAGCAGGAATTGCAGCACTAGCATATGGAACTAAATCTGTACCCAAAGTGGATAAGATAGTTGGACCTGGAGGATCGTTCATTACTATTGCTAAATACCTTGTAAGCGAAACTGTCTCAATTGACATGGTTGCAGGCCCAACAGAACTTGCAATCATAGCAGATTCTTCTGCAGACCCAAATGTAGTTGCGTCTGATCTAATATCTCAAGCAGAACATGGACATGCTTCCATGTGTTGTTTGATAACCACTTCTAAAAACCTAAAAAACATGGTACTAGATTCATTACAAAAACAAATTAGTAAAATACAAAGACGAGAATTTGTCAAGGCGAGTTTGAAAAACAATGGATTCATTGCAATTTGCAAGACCGAATCAGACGTTATAGAATTTGCAAACCAATTTGCTCCAGAACACCTAGAAATAATCACAAAAAATCCACAACAGATAGCACAAAAGATTACATCCGCTGGTCTTGTACTGATAGGAAAAGACACTCCGTCTTCAGCAAGTGACTATCTACTAGGTTCAAATCACATTCTTCCCACAAACGGGTTTGCAAGAAGTAGAGGATCACTTGGAGTACTGGACTTTATGAAAATACAAAGCATAGTAGAAACTTCTAAAGCTGAATTACGAAGAATCTCCAAATACATTAAATCTTTGACAACTGCAGAAGGACTGCCAAATCACTACGAAGCGGTAAGGACTAGATTGAAATGAAGTCAGGTTGGTTCCAAAAAAAAGTAGAACAACTATCAAAGCTAAAAGGGTATCAGAAACCTGAAAAGTTTCCAAATGCGCTAAAACTTGATTCTAATGAAAACTATGCAATAGACAGAGAGTTTTCCTTGGATTTGATAAAACAAACCGAAGATAAGCTTGACGTGAGGGAATACCCATTAAGTGACACCGAACGACTCGTAGAATCACTCTCTAGATACATCAAAATGCCACAAGAAATGATTGGCATAGGCAACGGTTCTGATCAAATCATTGATCTAATATTGGCAAATTTTGCTTCAAAAGACACAAAGATTCTGACTTCGGAACCCACCTTTGGTTTCTTTGAAGAAAGATGCAAGTTGTATTCTATCCCAACAATCAAGATTCCTTTTACAAACAATATGACACTGGAATTAGAAAAGTTTCTTTCAAATATAAAAAAGGCTGACATCCTTTATCTTGATTCTCCAAACAATCCAACTGGATTTCAGTTTTCAAAAAATAAACTAGAACAACTAATCAAAGAATTTAAGGGTCTTGTAATAATAGACGAAGCCTATGTAGAATTTGCTGACTATTCTATTGTAGAGATGACAAAGAAAAGTGATAATCTAATTGTGTTAAGGACACTTTCAAAATCATTTGGACTTGCGGGACTTCGTGTTGGATATTTTATTGCAAACAAAAAGATAGCCAGTGTATTTACGAAAACCATTCAATATCCATATCCACTAAATACTGTTGCAATAGAGACTGCGATTTTAGCTTTACAAAAATCAAAACAAATTTTGGAAATTGCAAATCTTATCAAAAAAGAAAGATCTAGAATAATAGAAACACTTCGTGGTATGGGTATTTTTGAAGTCTTTGATTCAAAAGCAAATTTTGTACTTTTTAATGCACCTGGTTCTGGGCTACGTATCTACAAGGCTCTCATAGAACAGGGCATTGTTGTAAAAAATCTAGGAAAGATGGGACGCCACGACGGTTGTTTAAGGGTCACAGTAGGTTCAGAAGAGATGAATTCAAAATTCTTGCTAGCAATGCGTGATCTATTGAGATGACAATTCAAAAATTAGATGACGGTATATTTGTGGACACTGCAAAGATTGAGAAAATCAAAACTCTTGATAGTGTGATATTTGATTGTGATGGCGTACTCATCGATATCTCAAATTCATATGACCTCGCTATAAAAAAAACCGTAGATTTTGTACTAAAAAAAATGGCAAACATAGATCAGCCAAATATTGTAAGCACGCAGATGATTGATGACTTTAAAGCTACAGGAGGGTTTAATGACGAAGTTGATCTTACTTACTCACTAATCCTATCATTTGTAGCTGCAAAAAAACTAGACAGAAATGTATCTGAATTCATTTTTGATGTAATTAAAAATGCAGATCAAACTGGTATCTTGTCTGTTGAGAAATATCTTGATACAATTGATGTAGATATTTCTGAAATCAGAAAAAAATTAGCATATCCTGGGCAGCACGACACAAACCCTCTGTATTCTGTATTTGATGAAATGTTTTATGGTGCTAATTTATATTATGAACTTTATAAAAGAAAACCACAATTTTTTAACAATAAGGGGCTGATCGATAACGATATAGTGCTTGTTAAAAAAGAACTAATTGAGAAACTAAGAAAAAAATTTGGAGAAAAAATCTCAATAGTGTCAGGACGCGGCTTTGTTTCCACAAAATATTCTCTAAAGACATTATTTGAGGAATTTGATCTGAAAAATTCACGATTTTTAGAAGATGAACCACGCGAGTTTGCAAAACCAAATCCGCAACCACTGATGTCCTCTATCAAAGGACTAGAGTCTTCATGCTGCATGTTTGTTGGCGATTCGGTTGAAGATATTATAATGGCAAGAAAGGCTGATGAACTTGGCAACAAGACAATCTTTTGTGCTATTTATGGTACAAGCAAAGATCCAGAAACAAAACGCAATCTCTTTGAACAAAAAAATGCGGACATCATATTAGAATCAATAGATCTGATTCCGAAGACATTAAATCTGGTATAGGCATAAAACTCGCTCTCTGCAGGAATTTGTATGAAATCTAGATTAGGTCGCATCAATAGAAAAACAAAAGAAACTGAAGTTTCTGTAACTGTCAATCTTGATGGAACTGGAAAGATTTCAGTAAAGACTGGAGTCAGTTTTCTTGATCACTTGATCACATCACTTGGGAAACATGCAATGCTTGATCTTACTCTTAAAGCAGTTTCAAAAGACGGAATAGCTCACCACTTGATCGAAGATACAGGTATTGCTCTTGCAAATGCAATTGATCTGGCACTTGGAAACAGATCTAGCATAACAAGATTTGGTCATGCGTCTGTTCCAATGGATGAATCACTTGCAGAAGCGTCACTTGATCTAGTGAAACGTCAATATCACAAAATTGATTTGGGAATTGAGCGAAATCAGATAGAAGGAATATCAAAAGAAGACCTGGAACACTTTTTCCGCTCTTTTGCTCAGAATCTCAATATCTGTATACACGTCACAGTAAAGTATGGAAAAAATGATCATCACAAAATTGAAGCTGCAATAAAGGCCTTTGCGGTTGCATGGAGAGCGGCAGCTAGCTTTGACAAAAAACAAAAAGGAATCCCAAGTACAAAAGGTGCTATGTAATGGTTAAGGTGGCAATATTTGATTATGGAGCAGGAAACATATTCAGTCTAAAATCATCGCTTGAAAAAAATGATGCAGAAGTTGATGTAATTACCAATCTTAATCACTCAAACAACTATTCTGGACTCTTGTTGCCTGGTGTAGGTAATTTTGATCCTGCAATACATAGTATAAATTCATCAAAAAAGGCATTTGCTGATGTAGTAAAAAATCAGATTCCCGTTCTTGGAATATGTCTTGGCATGGAAATGTTCTTTGAAAAAAGCGAAGAAGGAAAAGAAAATGGACTGGGAGTTTTAGAAGGCGATGTAATCTTGCTTCCAAACAAATTCAAGATACCTCACATGGGATGGAATGATTTGCAGATAAAAAAACCAAGCAAACTCTTAGAAGGAGTAAAGGAGGGCTCGTGGGTGTATTTTGTGCATTCTTACAGAGCAAATCCAAAAAATCCAGACATAGTAAAGGCTGATTCTGACTATGGCATAAGTGTACCCGCAGTAATAGAAAGCGGACCACTTTTTGGTACCCAGTTTCACCCAGAAAAATCTAGCAAAGTAGGTTCCATAATGATCAAGAACTTTTTGCGAGAGTGTAAAAAGTGAAAATTATCCCTGCAATTGACCTAATGGATGGTAAGGTAGTGCGCCTTATCAAAGGTAATCCAAAAAACAAGACAATCTATAGTAACAATCCTGTGGAAATTGCAAAAAAATGGGAGAAGGCCGGTGCAGATAGGATACACGTGGTGGATCTTGATGCAACCTTGGACAGTGGTTCGAACTTAGAAATCATTAAAAAAATTGCACAAGAAATTAGCATTCCAATACATGTAGCAGGTGGATTGCGTAATGAAGAAACCATATCTGACGCACTTTCATTTGCAGACAAGATAGTTATTGGCACTTTCGCATTCAAAAACAAAGAAAACTTGCCAGAAATTTTAGCAAAATTTGGGAAAGAGAAATTCATAATTTCCGTAGATCAACTAAATGGAAAAATTGTCATAAATGGATGGAGACAAAGTACTGGGATAGAATTAATTACAGGAATTGAAGATTTTTTAAAAATTGGTCTATCTGAATTTCTTTTAACTAGTGTTGAAAGAGATGGAACACTATTGGGACCAGACATTGATTCTCTTACAAAAGCCTGTATGATAAAAAACACAATGATAATTGCAAGCGGTGGAATATCTGATCTCAAAGATACAATAGCTGTAAAAAAATGCGGGGCGGCAGGGGTGATTCTTGGAAAAGCACTATATGATGGAAAAATTTCTATTGAAGAGGTTAGAGCAATAGCATGACTTTAACAAAAAGAGTGATTCCGTGTTTAGATGTAGATAATGGCAGAGTAGTCAAGGGAATGCACTTTGCATCAATAAAGGATGCAGGAGATCCTGTCTCATTAGCAGAAAAATACAGCAACGAGGGTGCAGATGAGATTGTCTTTCTTGATATTACTGCATCAGAACAAGGAAGAGAAACAATCAAGGCTCTTGTTTCAAAAGTAGCCCAAGTCATTGATATTCCATTTACTGTCGGCGGAGGTGTGAAAACACTACAGCATGCAAGAGATATTTTGTTAAGTGGTGCTGACAAGGTTGCAATAAACACAGGAGCTGTAAAAAATCCAGAAATCATAACAAAACTGATGGAAATTTTTGGAAAGCAATGCGTAGTTGTCGCCATGGATGTAAAGCGTAATTATGATTATCAAAAAGGAAAACATGTCTTTTCTTCTGATTCTAAAAAATTCTGGTTTGAAGTGTATATCTATGGCGGAAAGACTGCTACTGGACTTGATGCAATAGAGTGGGCAAGAGAGGTTGAAAGACTTGGTGCTGGGGAGATACTTCTTACCAGCATAGACATGGATGGCACAAAGGAAGGATATGATATCCAACTAACAAAAGAGATAGTTAACGCAGTCAACATTCCAGTCATAGCATCTGGAGGATGTGGAATACCAAAACACATGCTTGATGTTTTTCTCCAATCTAATGTAGATGCTGCATTAGCTGCGTCAATATTTCATTATAAGACACATTCTGTGGACAGAGTCAAAGAATATCTTAAAGAAAACGGTGTGCCTGTTAGGATATAAGAAAGATTAAGAAAGGAAAGAAGGTAAAAAATTTTTATGAAAAAAACAATAGATGAGATTGATTTTTCAAAAAGTGATGGGCTAGTTCCTGTAATAGTACAAGACATTCATTCCAAAGAAGTTCTTACACTAGCATATGCCAACAAAGAATCACTGTCTCTCACACAAAAGACGGGCAACTCTTGGTTTTGGAGCAGATCAAGAAACAAACTGTGGATGAAAGGGGAGGAATCTGGCAATACTCAAAAAGTAAAAGAAATTCTAGTTGACTGTGACTCTGACGCAATCATTTATCTTGTGGAACCAGCAGGTCCTGCGTGTCATACAGGAGAACGTGTCTGTTTTCACAACGCATTGGAAAATAAATAATTCTAGCCTGTTTTGTTTAATGTAGGTTTTAGCAATTTATCAATTTGAGTTTCTTCACCTGGTGTAAAACCTGGAAGATACTCATCAATGATTTCAAAGCTAAGAGGCTGATATCTAACTCCCTCAAATGCTACTAGCCATTTACCAACCAATTCTTCTGTTGTAGCTATTCTTGATGCCTTGCCTATGTCAGGCTTAAAATAATAATTGAAATGATCTTTGGCTGTACCATTAAAAGGAATAACTGTCAATGTCTTGTTTTGGGGACTAATTACCCAAATGTTGCCAATCTCGTTTGGTAACAAACCATTTACAGTCATGAAAACATTTTCACCTATCTTATACTGAGATTTGTTTATTGCAAAAGGACCTGAAACAATCCATTGTTGTTTGATCTCAGTATCTGATCTTTGTGTAATGTAAAAACTTGCAACAGAAGCTACTGCGACAGCAGCTATTATTCCAACAATTATTGGAATGGCTTTTTTCTGGTTCAATTCGCTGATTACAAACTATGTTCTTTATTAATATTTTTTTAAAATGTAAATTTTTTTATAATGTTTCTAGTCTTTACTATTTTTCAATATTAGATGGTTATTTTACTCATGGATTTTATTTTAATACACAAAATACATTAAATTTCACTGAATAAATTCATATCTAAAGTTAAGTATCACTTAACTTCATATTAGGACGCCTTATGTATCATTTTACAAAGTCAGATTCATCTTGACGCAGATAAAATCGCTACGATGTAGAGAATGTAAAAAAGAGTACCCGCCTATCTTCAAATATATCTGCGACGAGTGTTTTGGCCCACTTGACGTAAATTATGATTTTCCTTCTGTAAACAAAAACACGTTTGCTAACCGTGAGCATACTTACTGGAGATACTTTGAGCTTCTTCCAATCGCAGAAAAATCAAACATTGTAAGTATTGGAGCTGGCATGACTCCACTGTTAAAAGCAGAAAAGCTTGGAAAAATACTTGGCTTGAATAATTTGTATATCAAAAATGATTCTGTAAATCCCACTTTCTCATTTAAAGACAGACCTGCAGGTGTTGCAGTATCAAAGGCAAAAGAGTTTGGTTTTAATGCAGTTGGATGTGCATCGACGGGAAATCTTGCATCAGCTACTGCAGCTCATGCAGCAAAGGGTGGATTTCCGTGCTATGTTTTTGCACCAAGTGATATTGAACATGCAAAAATTGTGCAAGCACTTGCCTATGGCGCTAATTTTATTGCAGTAGATGGAACATATGATGACACAAATAGAATTGCAGCTCAGATTGGCGACAGCAAGGGAATAGGAATTGTAAATATCAACATGCGTTCTTACTATGTTGAAGGATCAAAAACTCTGGCATTTGAAGTAGCAGAGCAGCTTGACTGGAACGTACCGGATCATTTGGTTGTACCAGTAGGAAGTGGGGCCATGTTAAACGCAATTTGTAAAGGCTTTGAGGAACTAGAAAGCATCTCACTTGTAAATAATGTCTCAAGCATGCATATGATTGCAGCACAACCACATGGGTGTGCACCCATTGTTGATGCCTTTAAGAAAAAAGAGACCGACATCATACCAGTAGAACAACCAAATACAATAGCAAAAAGTTTGGCAATTGGGGATCCTGGAGACGGTCGTTATGTTCTCAAACGATTACAACAATACAACGGCTGGGCAGAAGAATCCACTGACAAGGAAATTTTAGATGCTATCCTCTTACTGGCAAAGACGGAAGGAATATTCACAGAACCTGCTGGCGGAGTCTCTGTAGCTGTACTACAAAAGATGATAGAGCAGGGAAAAATTGACAAAAATGACACTACCATTTGTTATGTAACTGGAAATGGTCTGAAGGCAACCGAAGTCTTGATGGAAGTTTTAGAAAAACCGCAGATAATGCAAGCAGATGCTGCAAAAATTTCTGCCATGGTGAGATAATTGGCAAATATCAAATTTGTAATCCCGTCTGTTTTAAACAAAGGTGGAGGCGAAAAAAAAGTAGACGTTGCAGCTTCTACACTTTCAGAAGCATTTGCAAAAATTTCACAAACTATGGGTGATGAGTTTCAAAGACGAGTCCTAAACTCTGATGGGACACCACGCTCTTTGATAAACATCTACATTAACGGAAAAAACATGCGATTTTCTGGCGGAATGCAAACTACTCTAAAAGACGGTGATGAAGTTTACATGCTTCCTGCAGTTGCAGGCGGTTCTGAGCTTTCAAAAAAAGATCTAGAGAGATACTCAAGACAGATAATGCTTGAAGAGATTGGCTATGAGGGACAGCTGAAACTGAAAAGTGCCCGAGTCTGCGTTGTTGGAATCGGCGGTCTAGGCAATCCAATAGCTACACGACTTGTTGCTATGGGAATAGGAAAGATACGCATAGTTGACAGAGATGTCATTGAATTATCTAATCTGCACAGACAAACAATGTTTGATGAATCTGACATTGGTCAGGTAAAGGTAGAGTCTGCTGCAAAAAAATTAAAGAAAATGAACCCTGATGTAGAGATAGAGGCACTACCTGTTTCTGTAAATGACTATACTGCTTTTGATCTAGTCGAAGGGTGTGATGTTATAATAGATGCACTTGACAGCGTTAACGCTAGATACTCACTTAACAAAGCATGCATTGCAAAACACATTCCATTTGTTACTGGTGCTGCTGTCGGAGTTTCAGGTCAGGCCTTTACCATACTTCCAAAGGAAAGTGCATGCTATCATTGTCTTTTTCCAGCACTTGATGAAGATTCCATGCCAACATGTAGTATCGAAGGAGTGCATCCATCAATTCTTTCTATAATGGGAGGCATCGAAGTTGCAGAGGCTGTCAAAATCATAACAGGAAAAAAACCAAATCTTGCAGACCGTATCTTACATGTTGATCTGGAAACCTTGGACTTTGTCAGCACCCGCACTAGTAGAGTAGAAGAATGTCCTGTATGCGGAACTGGAAAATCAGAAGTAGCAAGCAAAGAAGAATTGATAATTGAAGAACTATGCGGACGAAGCGGAGGCAAACGAACCTTTTCTATCACACCAACTAGCATGATTGATATCGATGTGAAAAAGATAACCAGCGCTGCGCAAACAAAGGGATTCAAAGTGCAAAATCAAGGCGAGCTTGGCCTTTCAATGTCTACTGACACGACATATGTTAGTTTTCTAAAACGTGGCTCTGCTGTTATAGTAGGTACAAAAGACCAAGACGATGCAGTAAAACTGTACAAGAGTCTGATTGCATAGTAACTGTGTTATATTGCCATTTGACAAATTTCTCCATTAAGGGTAGATTTAATATAATTTTTGAACGCGCGTCCTTTTGATCATGTTTTCATACTATAGCATACTATAGAGATTACAATGCCAACAAGTATACAAGTCGAAAAAGAAACCAAGAAACGCCTTGATAAATTTAAGAATCATCCTCGTGAGACTTACAATGAAGTGCTTTCCAGAATGATCCATATGTTATCACAACAAAACAAGGAAGAACTCAGCCAACAAACAATAAAAAATATCAGAAAATCACTAAATGACATAGAAAAGGGCAAAGTCTATTCCCTTGAGCAAGTAGAACAAGAACTTGGCCTATAAAATCAGAGTTACTGATACTGCCAAAAAACAACTCAAAAAGCTTGGCATAAAGGATGGAAATGTATTTGTGATAACAGAAAAAAAGGTTTGATTGTTTTAAAAAACCTGAAACAAGGATTGAATCAAGATGATATTAAAACACTCAGACCAATCCATGAGGCTTGGCAGGAAATAGAAAATGATAAGGGTGGAAAAGCCAAGGCATCCAAATTATTTATGGAATTTGCCAGATGGTAATTACGTCTTAATTCATTCACATCATCCACATTGATTTTATACCTCCATAACGAAATATCATCATGAAGAAACTATCCTTTGCCATAAGAACAGAAGACGATGGATTTAGCGCACAATGCATAGAATTTCCAGGAATAATAACACAGGCAGATACAGAATCAGAACTCAGAGAAATGATTGATGATGCAGTATCTGGATATTTTGAAGCCTTTCCTGAAGAAAAAGACAGATTGGAAAAGATCAAGAAAGGCAAGATAATAGAAATTGCCATCTAAACTTCCAGTACTTTCCTGGAGAGATGTCCTAAAAATTCTCAAAAAGTCAGAGTTCTGGCAAACTGGGCAGACTGGAAGCCACATATTTCTAACCAACGGAACGCACAAGGTTACAGTTCCGCGTCATAAGGAAATCAAGAAAGGAACGTTGTTGTCGATAATTTCACAATCAGGTTTAACAAAAGAAGATTTCCTAAAGCAAGTATGACTCTTGGTATCAAATTCTTTCATCACAAAACAATTTAAGAATTCATGATTCCTATGTGATGGATAGTAGCAAAACAGATCTATTTTTTAAGAGAAGAAAATCATGTCGCATTAATTTGAATAAAGTTTAATTCAAGTAGCGAATGTTTTTTATACTATAGTATACCGTAGTATACCATGGAACAAAGCACGATTAAGCTTTCTAAAAAGCTTAAAAATGATCTCAGAAAACAAATGAATCATCCTAGAGAAACCTACGAAACGGTAATTGCTAGACTTCTAAAAATTACTCAAGAAGACGATGTATTAAGTCAGGCAGTAATAAAAAATATTGAAGAAGGTGTTGCAGACATCAAAGCAGGACGTGTGTATACATCAGAACAAGTGAAAAAGAAATTAGGACTAAAATAGATGGTATGGGAAGTCATTTGGTCTGAGAAATCCGTAAAACAATTAGAAAAAATAGATAAGAAAAACGCACAAAAGATTTATGATTCAGTGTTAGGTTGTGTCGATGACCCGTTTATTGTTGTGATAAGATTAACCAATTCGCGATTTTATAGACTGCGGGTAGGAAATTACAGAGTTATTTTGGATTTACAGCAGAGCAAGATGATAATCTTTGTTGTGGAAACTGATCATAGAGGAAAAATTTACAAGAAATATTAGATTGACAAAGACAAACCAAAATGATTTTTCCAACAGAAATTGTTTGTTCCAATTAAATCAAGGACTCTCAGTGGTGTTTAGGCTCTATTGTCTCTACCATACAGATTCTTGTGATCATCAAGATCAACTTTTTGCGCTATTTTCTTACCTGACACTTGTAATTTGCTCTAATGACTTTGCTGCTAT
>JAHEYD010000086.1 GCA_023251795.1 Nitrosotalea sp.
AATCAGCAATCGCAGTACAAGTGCCAGAACCAAGTTTTGAGCTTGTCTCATATTTTGCGATAATTGGTACATACGTTGGAGTAATTCCAGTATTGATAGGATTGCTCTGGTTTCCATTTATAGCAAAGATGAGTAAAAACAAGTACAAATTCTTTCTTGCTCTCACTGCTGGGTTGTTATTGTTTCTTGGAATAGATGCAATCAAAGAAGGTTTTGAAATATCTACAAAAAGCCTTGCAGGAGCTTTTAATGGCCAACTGCTTGTTGCAACTATTGTTGTAGTATCATTTCTTGGACTGTACTATTCATCAGAGAAATTGATTAACAGAACTACTTTGTCTATTACAAAACCCGTAGCAATTGGTTTGATGATTGCTATAGGTATAGGATTACATAATCTAGGTGAGGGACTTGCAATTGGAGCAGCAGTTGGTCTTGGAGAAATCGCTCTTAGCACTTTCCTAATAGTAGGATTTGCTATACACAATACAACGGAAGGTCTTGCAATTGCAGCACCAATGGCAAAAGGCAAACCATTGATAGGAAAACTTGTCATAATGGGAATGATTGCAGGAACTCCTGCAATTTTTGGAGCATGGATTGGAGGATTTGTTTACTCTCCATTTGCAGCTGTAGCGTTTCTTTCAATAGGAGCTGGTGCAATATTCCAAGTAGTTGTTTCCATTATAAACTGGATAAGACAAGATGAAGAAAAAACATTTTCAACTATGTCTGTAGTTTCAGGGTTTTCTGTAGGAATGTTAATCATGTATCTTACAAGCATTTTTGTCTAGAATTCAAGAATTACAATTATGTGTATAAAACAAGTACAAGTTATACGATAACAATATTTGGAGGATTGACGAATCTTTTGTCGTTAAATTGTACAAATTTCTGCCTCTTTCTTTAGGCTTGCTTCTCATACTGCCTTCATTCTTAAATATTGATGTAAATGCGGAATCTTCTCATCCAAATCTCTTTGTCTCTGCAGAAAACAGTCTCTTTGAAAATCATTTTTCTGGTTCTATGGTAATTGAGGTCATAATAAGAGACAGTAATATCTCAGACACTGATGAAGGTAAAGGCGAACCAGACGTTACAATAAATGGGAAAAACCTACGTATGGTGCAAGGTTCTGATGGAAACTGGTACGCTTATTTTGCTAATACCGAAAAAGCAAAACAAGCTGATCAAATTGCATTTGGGGGCCTAGCGGGTGAGAGCCTAGACTTTGGTGTGTTTTGTGCTGGTTCTACTGATGTCTCTGTACTTGGTATAGATATTTCAGAAACTGAAGGTGTTTCTATTCCAGATTCTAATGGAAGAAGTGGCGCAACAAATGGTACAGCTTCATTCAATGCATGCACTGGTTCGCCAAATCCTATACCGCCACCACCATCTAACATAAATAATGTCATAAGGAGATCTACAACTCTTAATACAAATACAGGACTGCCCGGTCAAATAGGATTAGATATTGATGCATGGCCACTCATTCAACTTTTTTCATTTAGTAATGATATCACTATAGTTTACAACAGAGGGGGCGGTTCTCAAAGCGTAGATCTTTCTTATTCTGACATCCCTAACATTTCGTTAAACATTGACAGAAATGGATATCCAACAGGTGCCGAAGTCTTTGTAACAGTAAATGACATGCAGTTAAATCAAGATCCTACTGATGTTGACTCTTGGACATTTAACATAAATTCTACCAGGACCACATTTTATCAAGCCTTTACAGAATCAGGTTCAGATTCTGGGAATGAAGGACTAGGACTAGTAAATCTGAATCCATATCTTGCAAGCTTGGGTTTTGAAAAAAATGGAAATTTAGGAATGAATTTAGGTTCTGTGGCTATTCTGAAAACAAACCAATATCAACCTTCAAGTTTTGTTACCACAGGACCAATAAACCCAATAAACTATAACAAAATAATAACACTAGTAGAATCAGAACCAAACTCTGGTATCTTTCGAAGCTATGATTATAATGATAATTCCGTAATTGGAATTTTAAGTAGCGCTCCTAGAGGACAATCAGCTTCAATTGAATACAATTCAAAGACTACTTCAATTGTAACTGGTGATTCGACTGCATCGCTTTCACTTGCCATAAGTGGTACGCAATTTAATCCGGGGCAAAAAGCAACCATCACTCTTGTAGACAATGATCAGAATGTCAATCCTGGCGTAGACGAAGATTTGGATGTTTTTAGAAGTTCTGCAATTATTCCTACACTACAAATAGGAAACCCGATAACACTCGAAAAAGCATCAAGTGTAACATTTTATCCTCAATCCACTTCTTTTGTTGGGGGTACATCGTTTTCTGCAACTGTTCCTGATAAAAACTCTGATAGACTCATAATAGCTGCCACCGCGTCTCCAGATACATCATTTGAAAAAATTACACTAGATCTAGGAATAACAGCTGGTGCTTTACAAAATTTGTTTATAGATGCACCAAGCCAAGGTACTAATTGGATAAATTATGATCTTCGTTCATTTGAACAACAACTAGGGATAACATCATTTTCTGACACAAAAATTGTGTTATATTTTGGTGGGTTAGGTTCAAATCCTGTGTCAATTATTGGGGCAGGAGGAATTTCATCAGCAAAGGGACTCGTCCAAATAAGTAATACCGCTATTAATGATATCAAATTAAAGTCATCTTCTTCATCTGTATTTTTAGAGATAGATTTTGATGCATCCGATAATAATGTAGGTGTAGGTACTGTATCTGTTGAACAAGATACACAGCCCATGGTATTTGATCTACTATCTTTTGGGGAAAAAAACAGTCAGCGTACTAATAATGCAATATACAGAGCAGAGCTTGAAGAAACATCTGCCAATTCGGGTATGTTTACTGGAACGATAGAATATGTAGTGGTAAATCAACTAAACCAAAATGATCCAAATTTGATTAAAAATCTACACACAATTAGTAATGAAATAAAATTTTTAATAAATGACAAACTGACTGATGAAGATGCTATAAATTTAGCATATTCTGATATTGCCAAAGTCGGTGTAACTATAGGAATATCGGCAAAAACCGAAATAAAAACACAAACTGGTAGCGTCACACTAGAATCACAAAGCTACAGATTTGGTCAACCTGTTGTTGTAGTTTTAACTGATCCTGATCTGAATACAAAACATGACATTATTGATACCTATAATGTAGTTGATGATCCGTCTTCAGATGCTGATGATACCGTAGGCGATTCAAGTGGAAACATTCTTCTTGAAATCAGGATCAAAGGATTCAGGTATCATCGTTGTACCGTAGATGGAGTAGAACATGGCGGCCTTGGTTCTACAGGATTTGCACTTGTTGAGACAGGTACAGATACTGGAATTTTCAAAGGCAGTTTTAAAATGCCATCTCAAATATGTAATGAAGCAGGAACCAGATTAATCTCTCCTGCTGGCGGAAGCATTGAAGCAAGTTATTTTGACTTTAGAGATGCTTCAGGACAACCTCGAGAAATAGGATTAACCTTTCCAAAAACTATAAACTCACAGAACCAATTCAAAATAGAATCAGAACCAAACATAAGTGTAAAAAAAATAGAGATGAGAGACTCCTTTGATAGGCCCATACTACAAAAACCAATAGTCGGTCAAAAAATTAGCTTTGTTACAGAGATATCAAATGACGGAAGTCAGAAATCACAAAAATATAGTTACATAATGCAAGTTAAGGATGAAAATAACAAGATCGTTGATTTACGTTGGGTTGATGGGACAGTAGATCCAATAAAGAAGAAAATCATAGAAATTTTTTGGGAACCAATACTTTCTGGTAAGTATACCGTGGAAATTTTTGTTTGGGATGGAATTGATTCAGCAACACCGCTTACAACAAAAACAGAATATCATCTAAGCGTTGGCTCACGCTAAAACTAGTATCTAAAAGTTGTATTTTTCTTTGTAAGGAGATACAGCACGTAATTCGTTAACCACTTTTTTTAAAATTTCAACTGCATCTTCAATTTCTTTTTCAGTATTTGATATGCCCACTGTTAAACGTAATGAACCAGTTATTTGTTCATGAGAAAAACCCATGGCTTTCAGAACATGTGATGCTTTTTGTATTCTAACAGAGCATGCAGAGCCAGTAGACGCAGCAACATCGTTCTCATCAAGTTTTATTATCAAGTCTTCACCATTCACGCCAAGAAATGTAAAATGAGTATTGTTATGTATTCTTTTTTCAGGATGCCCATTGAATGTCACATAAGGAATTTCTTGTAATACTCTAGACCTAAGCTTTGTAGACAATTTTCTAAAATGGCGCTCATTTTGTTCCATACGCTCTGTTGCTATTTGACAAGCTTTACCAAAACCTACTATGTTTGGTACATTTTCTGTACCTGATCTGAGACCATTTTCTTGTCCTCCACCAAGTATCAAAGGGTCTAATTCTATGCCATTCTTAAG
>JAHEYD010000087.1 GCA_023251795.1 Nitrosotalea sp.
TGAATATGATGATAAAAGCAGGACAGGTTCTCCTACCTCGCTTGCAATGCATGACATGGGACTTGCTACAATAATTGGTCATGCAAACAAGGATGTAACAGGAAAACCACTGTCTGCATCTATGAAAAGTACAATAGAACGCCTTAGAACATGGGATAGTAGAAGCCAGGCCCATGAATCTTCAGACAGAAACTTTAGGCAGGCATTTAGTGATCTTGGCAGACTAAAAGACAAACTTGCACTTTCAGACGCAGTGATAGAAAAAACAGCTTACATTTACAGAAAGGCACTTGACAAGGGTCTTGTCAGAGGAAGATCCATTCCAGGTCTTCTTGCAGCTGCCCTATATGCAGCATGCAGGGATAGCGGTACACCAAGAACATTAAACGATGTGTCAAGTGAAATAAATATTAAAAGAAAAGATGTTTCACGATGCTATAGACTTCTTTTACGCGAACTCGATCTAAAGATGCCGGTGGTGGATCCAGTAAAATGTATGTCTAGAATAGCAAGCGAAGCTGGACTAACTGAAAAGGTAAAACGACGAGCTCTTGTAATCTTAAATGATGCAAACAAGATGGAAATTACTGCAGGAAAAGACCCTATGGGACTTGCAGCAGCTGCATTGTATCTTTCATGTGTGTTAAACGGAGAAGACACTACACAAAAAGTCATCGCACTAGCAGCTGGGGTAACCGAAGTTACAATACGAAACAGGTACAAGGGACTAAAAGAATCGCTGAACATCTGATCTTTTATAATTTATAATCAATTATCTCAGATCTGTAGATAATCACATCGTATAACAAAATAGCAAAGCTATAAGGGTTAGAACGAAGGATGTAACACATAAGCCAAAATTCTATTTCGCTCAAAGTACTTGAAGCATATTCTCGTGATGTTGGTAGAGGAATAGCACGCCTTGATTATGATTCTACGAATTCACTTAGCGCAGCAACTGGTGATGTCATTGAAATTAAAGGAAAAAAAAGAACTGTTGCAAAATGCATGCCACTTTATCCGTCAGACGAAGGAAAGGGAATTATCCGAGTTGATGGTCTTGTACGAAACAATTTGGGAGTGGCAGTGGGTGATAAGATTGAAGTTAGAAAAATAAAAGCAGTTCCTGCAGAAAAAATCATCGTCGCACCACTTGAGGCAATTCCTCCAATAGATGAAAGATATCTTGCGGACTCGCTAGAAAATACTCCGCTGATAAAGGGCGATAACATAATGGTACCATATTTTGGTGGTAAGCTTACTTTTCAGGTAATAGGAGTCACACCAGTAGCAGATGCGGTAATTGTAACACAAAAGACTCTATTTCATATTGGAGAAAAAAGTGATTCCCTTCACGGTCTTCCAATGGTATCATATGAAGACATTGGTGGTCTTACTGATGAGATAAGAAAAGTTAGAGAAATGATCGAACTTCCAATGAGACACCCGGAGATTTTTGAAAAGCTTGGTGTTGAAGCTCCAAAGGGCGTCTTACTTTTTGGAGTGCCAGGAACTGGCAAGACACTTTTGGCAAAAGCTGTTGCAAATGAGAGTAATGCTCACTTTATCAGCATTTCTGGCCCTGAAATCATGAGCAAGTTCTACGGAGAAAGCGAAGCAAGAGTACGAGAAATTTTCAAAGAAGCAAGAGAAAAGGCCCCTTCTATTGTTTTTATTGATGAAATTGATTCCATTGCACCAAAAAGAGAAGAGGTAACAGGTGAAGTTGAAAGAAGAGTTGTATCACAACTACTCTCACTTATGGATGGTTTGGAAGCAAGAGGAAAAGTAATTGTCATTGCAGCAACAAACAGACCAAACGCATTAGATCCTGCTCTTAGACGACCAGGAAGATTTGACAGAGAAATTGAGATCAGAGTGCCAGACAAAAAGGGAAGACTCGACATACTCTTAATACATACAAGAAACATGCCCCTGACTGAAGATGTAAACTTGGAAAAAATTGCGGCAATAAGCCATGGATATGTAGGAGCTGACTTGGAATATCTGTGTAAAGAAGCTGCAATGAAATGTTTGAGAAGATTGTTACCAGAAATTAATTTAGCTGATGAAAAGATTCCAGTTGAAACTCTGGACAAACTTATTGTAAATGCTGAAGATTATCAGAATGCATTACGCGAAGTCACACCAGCTGGAATGCGTGAAGTCTATATAGAAAGCCCAGACGTCTCTTGGGATGAAATAGGAGGATTGCAAAATGTCAAGCGTGATCTACAAGAAGCAGTAGAGTGGCCAATGAAATATCCTGTACTTTACGCTAATATGGGCCACAGAATGCCGCGAGGAATTTTACTTCATGGGCCAAGTGGAACTGGAAAAACACTTTTGGCAAAAGCAGTAGCGACAGAAAGCGAAGCTAACTTTATCTCAGTAAAAGGACCCGAGCTTTTGTCAAAATGGGTTGGAGAGTCAGAACGTGGCATAAGAGAAGTTTTCAGAAGAGCAAAACAATCTTCACCATGTGTGATATTTTTTGATGAAATAGATTCAATTGCTCCAATAAGAGGTCTTGGTGGAGAAACCGATGCAACTGCAAAAGTTGTCAGCCAGCTCCTAACAGAGCTTGATGGAATAGAAAGCCTTCATGATGTTGTAGTACTTGCTGCAACAAATAGAGCAGACATGCTTGATACAGCCCTTCTAAGACCTGGAAGGTTTGATAAAATAATACTTGTACCCATGCCAGACAAAGAAGGTAGAAAGAAAATACTAGAGATAAGCACAAAAGAAATTCCTATTGATAAAGAACAAAAAAATGAATTGGGACAGAATCCAAATTATGTGGATTTAGAAAAAATTGCAGATGCTTCAGACGGACTAAGTGGAGCAGACGTTGCATCAATTGCAAACACTGCCGTATCTCTTGTAATACATGAGTTTCTTGCTAAATATAAAGATCAGAAAGAAGCAGAAAAAGAGGTAGACAATACCAAAGTAACAATGCGACATTTTGAAGAAGCTGTAAAAAAAGTCAGGATTCAAAAAGAACTCAAGGTTGGAGAAAAGTTAGCCGTACCATATTATAGGTAATTTTTTTATAAAATTTCTGATTACAACCACTTAATAAGAGAGAGCATTGTCTGTTGCGATGAATACAAAAATATCTTGTCTACAAGGATTAAGAAAGATTCTGGGATTAAGAAAAAAAGACAAAGAATCAACTGTATAAAAAATACAAATTAATAATTTTTAAAATATTTTTTAAATGCTCAGATGCATCTGTATAAAATTATCTAGCTTGTATCTACATTAACGGTACCTGATGATGTGACAGGACAGGCAAGACGCTCGTCTTCTTTGCAGGAATTATTTTTCCAATGCAGGGGACGTAGATTTGATAGATCATCTAAATCTCCATCCGATTGTGGTTTTATTTGATCAATCTCCCATCCATATGCAGAGTCATGATTTCCATATTGCGTTCTTTCAATCCAAGCTCCGCACTTATCCTTTCTAAAATCATTTGGTGCGTTGTATTCATCAATCTCCGCTTTTTGCCAAACTTTTAGAATTATTTCATTCGTAAAGTTCATTCTTGCTCCTACCTGGATTCTTCTGTGAGAATTGGTGTTTCAGTTTTTAATATCATGGTTGACCATCTTTTCTGTCCTGACAAATGCTTGCTTTCTTCACATCTGGTACAAACTTGAGATTCGTTATATGTATAGATGCCACATTCACAAGAAGGACATTTACATTCTACTGGTGATTTTGACATACTCTATTTAGTTTTCTAACTATAATAGGCTTCGTTAACCAAAACTTCTGTTAGTCCGTGTGATTCACCAGTTTTTCTTCATCAATTATAATCGATTTTTCTATAATGATTATTATTTTGTTACAGGAAATCTTTATCAATTACGACCGAATGAATATTTCGTGGAAGTTCAAAGAGCCGCTGAAAAGTTGATTCGCCTTAGTCCTTCAGTAAGAGTTGTCACTGTTTGTGACATGAATGGAAAAATTGTTTTTAGTGCGCGTTCAAGGAAAGCCAAAATTCTTCTCTCAAAAAAAGAAAGCATGCTTTCTCTTCAGTCTGCTGCACGATCTTGGAAAATTCGAAAAAAACTTGAGCGAAAACTTGGAGCATGCAAATATGTGCTAGCAGAATATGGCAATGTTAAAAGAATTACAATGCCAGCTGGCAAAAATCACCTGCTCTACATTACTACTGCTGGGTCATATGATCACAATAAAATAGTCCGTAAGGTGCGATCTTTCAGATAAGAAACTAGATACACAATATTTTCCCTATTATTTAGTAACTAATTGTCTTCTCAATATGTTATTGAAGTTTCGTGTTTTGTTACAGCTTTCTTCTGCCAGTGCCTCTTCCAGTGCTGACCCACATTCCTTTTGATGATGTACTTCCTGCAGTATCAGGTATATCACC
>JAHEYD010000088.1 GCA_023251795.1 Nitrosotalea sp.
AAAGATTCACGTTTAGAGACTTGGATTCAGCCTATTCTTCGTTTATGGAACACTCTGGTCTCCAAGAATGTGTAATTTTACAAACATGTAACAGAGTCGAAGTCTTTGGTGCAGGAAATGCTCGTGATGTTGAAAGAATAAAGAAAACTTGGGCTTCTATTGCAGGACTGGAAGAGAATGCTTTCAAGGAAAATCTGGAAATTAGTGAGGGCACAGAAGCGTTTGAACATCTTCTGAAATTGACTGCAGGCCTTGATTCGCTTGTTGTTGGTGAAGAACAGATATTAGGTCAAGTAAAAGATTCCATAACAACAGCCAGAGAGGCAAATGCATCTGGAAACAACCTGAATACACTTTTTGACAAAGCAATTCGAGTTGGCAGCAGAGTAAGAAACACCACAGGAATAAGTCGTGGAAGTATTTCTATTGGCTCAATGGCAGTCAAGCTTGCAGAAGAAAACATTGATGAGCTAAAATCAAAACGCATTTTGCTAATAGGTACAGGCGAAGCAGCAAGTCTTGTTGCAAAATCACTTAAGAAAAGAGGAATAGAGTTTCTAGTAACAAGTCGAACTTTTGAAAGATCAAAGTCATTTGCAGAAACGGTAGGAGGAAAGCCAACCAAGTTTGAAGCGGCACTTGCCAGTTTCAAAAAAGTAGACGTCTTGTTTGTTGCAACTGTTGCACCTTATTTCCTTGTTACATATGACAGAGTAAAGGATGCAATGGAATCAAAAAAGGCAGGAATGATGATTCTTGATTTGTCAAACCCAAGAACCGTTGATGAGCGAGTTGCAACCATAGGAAGGATAAAGATGTTCAATTTGGATCAAATAGCAGAGATGGTAGACAAGAACATGAGAACAAGAATTGGAGTAGCAGCCTCTGCGGAAAAAATAATTAGTGAAGAGCTACCAATCGTAGAGGCAGTAATGAAAAGATTAGAAGTAGAGCCCATAGTAAAAGGCGTTTTCAAAGATATCGATACAGTCAGAGTCAAAGAACTCAAAAAGGCATTACAGATGCTTGGAGAAAGCGATGAGGAGAAAATACGCATAATTGACCAGCTGACCCAAGCAATTGTAGAAGGAATCATATCAACTCCAATGAACAATTTGAGAAAGGCATCAGAGCAAGGAGATTCTGAATTGCTTAAATCAGTTACCAAGCTTTTTGATTACAATACAAAAGAGTAACAGATTATATTGCTTGCAGAGGGTGTTTTTTTCGTATGACTTTTCCCAATGTTAGACTAAGACGATTACGAAAAAGCGAAAAGATTCGTGAGCTTTTAGAAGAAGTCAGACTGTCTCCAAAGGATCTAATCTGTCCAGTCTTTGTTCAGGAGGACTTGAAATCAAAAATACAAGTGAATTCCATGCCAGACATAGAAAGGCTTCCACTAAAAGACGTGGTAAGTGAAGTAAATTCTATTGCAGATTTGAAGATTCCAGCAATCATGCTATTTGGAATTCCTACTAAAAAAGATGACAAAGGTACATCAGCTTTAGATCAAAATGGCATTGTGCAAAAGGCAATTTCAGAGATTAGAAAAAATCTTGGAAATAAAATAGCTATAATGGCAGATGTCTGTCTTTGCCAATACACCAGTTCAGGACATTGTGGTCTTGTCAAAGGAAATGAAATAGATAACGATTCAAGTTTAGAAGTTTTAAAAAAAATAGCAATTAGCCAAGCTCAGGTTGGTGTAGATGTAGTTTCTCCTTCTGCAATGATGGACGGTCAGGTAAAGGCAATAAGACAGGGACTAGACGATGCAGGTTTTACTGATGTAGTAATAATGTCACACTCTGCAAAGCATCGCTCCAACCTCTATTCTCCATTTAGGGACATGGCTCACTGTGCTCCACAGTTTGGCGACAGAAGATCATATCAGTTGCCGTACACAAATCCAACAGAAGCAATGAGAGAAGTTGAGACAGACATTGCAGAAGGCGTTGATATAGTAATGATAAAACCTGCTCTTGCATATCTTGATTTAATTGCAAAAACAAAAAGCAGTTTTAACATACCAGTAGCTGCGTATAGCGTATCTGGCGAATATGCATTAGTAAAAGCAGCTGCAAAGCAGGGTTGGATAAATGAAACTGATGTTACTTTGGAAATTTTAACTGCAATTAGACGTGCTGGTGCTGATATGATAGTAACATATCTTTCAAAGATTGCTGCAAGAGCACTTAATGGATAAAAATGAGAGAAGACGAGCGTTTTGAAATAGAACGCGCCCTTGATTTGATACCACATGTTATTGGAGCAAGTTGGGCTACAACATGGTTTCGCCTAAACAAAATAAAAAGACCAACCAGAGAAGAATACAGAAACAAGGTAGTAGAGTATGTAAAATTTCTAGAAAACCTGATGGATTCTTTTCCAAAGTCAGATAATTTTCAAGAGATCGATTCATTTGCAAAAACAAAATACAAGGAAGAAATAGAAAAAATTCTTGAGGGAAAAAATCCCGAAGTCGAAAAACGATTTGACAGATACATAGATTACGATTAGATTTCTTTTTTCAAATCACTAAGAAATCTTTTCATCATCTTTGTTCTGCGCCTAGCTTCCTTTTTTGCAGTTTTTGTGTTCATCTTTTTTTCTAATAGCAATAGTTTTTTGTAAAAATGATCCAGTGTCCACACTTGATCATTTGGAGTCCTTGTATGACAAAATGGATCGTCTTTGCTGTAAAATGACCTTTTTTCTGCTCCTCCCACAGCAAACGTCCTGGCAATACCTATTGCCCCTAACGCATCAAGCCTGTCTGCGTCCTGAAGGACTTTGCCTTCTAGCGTGCTTGGAACTAGGCCCTTTGAGAAGCTGTGCTCACTTATGGATTCTGCGATTATGCCTATTTCATGGCTAGCATACCCATATTTTTTGAGTATCTGTGCTGCTTTAGTGGCACTCTCTGTTGACGCCTTTTTTGATCTCTTGTCTGATTTTGGATAAGATGCAATGTCGTGTAAAAGTGCTGCTGCGCGTACCAATTTCATGTTTACTTTTTCTTTTTTTCCTATTTTTTCTGCATTTTTGTAAACACGCATTATGTGTGCAAAATCATGTGCGGGATCATTTTTTGCCACCATTTTTTTCACTTCAGATTTTAGTTTTTCAATAGATTTCAATTCAAACTCTCCAGAATTTTGGTTTGACAAATTCTAGTTTCTTTTTAGTTATCAACTTATTCCAATTTATGCATGCAAATATGACAATTGTAACCATGCTGCTAATGTCTGTAACCAAGATTCCTACTAAGCTGTCATCAAACAGATCTAAAAATGGTTTTAGTGTCACAGTACTAATAGATATCATAACATAATATGCAATGGCCCTTCCTAACCAGAATCCTGCAAACAAAGAGATGTTTTTTACCCGCATTATTCCGTATGCTATGAACAGTATATTACTTGGCAGCGGTGTTATAGCAAAAAGAAACGATGCCGAGAAATATCCATATTTTTTTTTCTTTAGAAAATCTGCAAGTAGATCAAGATTTGATTTTCTTTCTGTTCCCATGAACCTGCGAAAGAATCTGCTGATAAACATCAGAATTATTCTTCCAATCAGAGCTCCTGTTGCTCCCACAATTGAAAGCCACAGTATGTCAAACGTATGATCTATTGCATAAAATGACGAAAGAACAATCCATGTCGGCGGCATCAAAATTGGTGATGCGTTCATTGCAACAAGCAAAAGGAAAATTCCAAGATAGGAAAGCTTACTAAATATTTCAAAAATTTCTTCCACGAGTTTCTAGATTTGCCAGATCCTTTAATTGATTTTAGATGCTGTATCTAGTCACGGTTATAAAATGCAAAAAAAACAATGAATTACTCCAAATATTCCAAAGTTATTTTGATCTGATCGCTATTATCCAAGAAAATGGACAAAATGTACAATATATTTATAAGCAAAAATCACGTATTAATAAACGTGAGTTCAAAAGCGTGGAAATGTTATAGATGTAACTTGATCTTTACAGAAGAATCCCACGCGTTGCTTCATGAAGATCTTTCACGCCATTCTGTACGAGAAGTTCAGATGATTAAAGCTTAAACGAAAATTTTTGTTAATGTAAAAGTTATTTTAAATTTTGTAAAGACGAAAATAGTCATGTAACCAAAATAGATCATGGGAGAAAATCATCGAGGTTTTGATGAACCAAATCGTAAACAGCTACAAAGACGACAGAAAAAATTATACAAAAATGCAGAGGGAGGGATTTGAACCCTCGAACCCCTAAGGGAAAGGATATCCCATGCCAAGATCTTGAGTCCTTCTCGGTTGGCCGGGCTTCGGTACCTCTGCAAG
>JAHEYD010000033.1 GCA_023251795.1 Nitrosotalea sp.
GGGCTTTGTTGTGTTCACAAGTATCACAGTATTCGTGTGGCAAGTCGCAATACTCTTTTCCATTTTCGTCTATAAGATGCTTTACCTTTAGTTCTGAAATCCTCTCTACAAGGTGAGCGGTGTGGGTGGTGAGGAGGTTTTGGATGAAGGAGCAAGTTCTGCGATAGATTTCAGGATGCTCCATTCCTACCACTTCTTTTTTTATTTGTTCACGCCACTCTTTTGCGTGGGTAGGTCGCTGTGCACCGTGTTGAGCAATAGCGTCTGTGACTTTCATTGCACTCTCTAATTCTTTTTCTTGGTTTGGAGGTGTTACATTCAACATATCCATCTCAGCATCAAATCTTCCTTGCTCGTATCCACGTCTGTATCCTGCAACAAGGTGAGCACGTTCTTCCTCTCGTATCTGTTCAATGATTCTTCGGCGTTCACCTTTGATGACGGCTGTGTTTTCGAGGAGGGTTTGGATGAAGTCTTTAATTTCCGTATGCACATTTCCATATCCAAGTCCGTTCCACAGTGCTAGTTGGTTGTATTTATGGTCAAACTTTTCACGCCACTCTTTTGGGGGTTGTGTCATTTCTTTGGTGTTATTTTTGAATAATCTATACCAGCTTGTGCCATTAATACCATTTCAAGAATCAGATTTTTTCCACAGTTAGGACAACGGTAGTCTGCTCTCCCGTGTCGTACAGCGTTCTTGAAGTCGCACACATTACACTCATTTGCGTGGGTGTTCATACTAATTTGCTCTTATTCCTACAATGAAGTCCGACATAACTTCTATAAAGTTGTCTACTCCAGCGAGGAGTGTGAAGCCGATCATTGTTCCCACGATAACGATAGGGACGATGTACCAGTCGTTCTGCGTTGTTCCCATCTCTATTTCAGTGGGGTCAAAGAGTTCAAAGGGTACATTTGATTTTGTTGGTTTTGGCATGTTACTGTTTTTCTATACTACAAAGTATTTCTATAACTCGTTTTGCTTCTTCTTCTGTCTTACAATGGGTTATTGTTTCTGCTTGCTTTAATTTTTCTTTTTCATACTTTATTCCTCCCTTCATTATATAAAACAAATCTTGTGCCTCAAGTATCCTTAATGTATCAATTGAATGTGTACCAAACTCTTCATTTGTGTTAAAGTATGCTTCTTTCATATGTGTTGGTTTTATTTTAATATTTTATATTCTAATTGTTCGACAGTTGTCTCTCCCTTTCCTGCTGTTGGAGTCACTCTGTAGCGAGTCCGTCCATATGCTCTTTTAATTTCCAAAACCTTGACCTGTATCCACATACCCTTTGTTTTGAAATATGCATTTTGTCCTTCTTTTATCATAAGAAATTGTTATTTGTAATCTTCTTAATATAGCATCAGATGGCTTTCTGTTCTTGACAAGCTTCATGGTGTGCATAACTATAGTTGACAGGGAATAGAGGAGGAGGTATGATGTGTGTATTAAAAGTAATGTAAAAATATCATGGAGGAAAAAAGAATAAATGTTGATGATTTAAGAAAGGCATCAATACAGCTAAAAAAAGACATACAAGAAGGACTTGAAAAAGAAGAGTGGGATGAGTATGAGGAGGAAGTGAGTCGCGGGGAGGAGGGTGAGACGTCTGTCCAAGAATTGGCAGACACACACTACAAGGAGGAGCAAAAGATTGCATTTAATAAACTAGGTTAAAACATCATGGCGAAAAAAGAAATAATTGTACAAAATCAAACCGTTGCAGAAGTGAAGCAACTATCAGAAGTAGACTCATTTATCACACTTGCTCTCACACAGAAAGCACCAATCGAAACATTAGAAAAGTTATTTGCCCTACAAAAAGATGTAAAGGCAGAACAAGCAAAATCTGCATTTGTGGAAGCACATGCACGCTTCCAATCACAATGTCCCGTTATTGAAAAAACTAAAATTGTGATGAATAAAGATGGGCGATCAATACGCTACAAGTTTGCACCACTTGACTCAATCGTAGAACAAATCAAAAAGCCACTTGCGGACAACGGACTTGCGTATACATGGACAGTCGAAAATCAAAGCGGAACAATGACTGCTCATTGTAAGGTCACGCATAGTATGGGACATAGCGAGTCAAGCTCATTCACCATACCTATTGATATGGAGGGATATATGACAGCTCCACAGAAATATGCAAGTGCGCAGACGTTTGCAAAACGATACGCACTTTGTAACGCACTTGGTATCTCGACAGGAGAAGAAGATACAGACGCATCAGATGTTAAAAAGGAAGCTGAGCCGAAAGACGACAAAGCAAAGATTATGTTTTTGCTCCGAAGAATTAGTCCTACAATCAAGACTGCTGACGTTGTTGCAAAGATACAAGAATTGACACAGTTAGAACCGACAGAATTAAATCGTAAAGAAATATTGACACGCCTTGAAGTATTAGTAGCTGAAAAAGAGTCTTATGATAATTCAAACATTCAATAGGACAGAGGAGGGTCGTGAGGAGTGGTTGGAAGCTCGCAAAGGCAGAATTACAGGCACACGCCTTGGAGATATTATAGTCAAGCGTGGTACAGAACCAAAGATGGGTTTTTGGGAAATTATTGCAGAACGAGTTGCAATACCCGCAGATAACGAAAATCCAATGAGTCGAGGTCAAAGACTTGAAGATGATGCAGTACAGCGTTTCGTTCAAGAGACTGGAATACAAGTAAATACAGACTTACAACTCATATCACGAGAAGATTATCCAAGCATTGCATATTCCCCAGACGGGACAATAGGCGAAACGGCTACGGTTGAAGTCAAGTGCCTGAAATCTGCGTTGCATGTAAAGGCTTGGTGGACAAAGGAAATACCAAAAGAATACGAGGAGCAGGCGATACAGCCATTCTGTGTAAACGACAAGCTTGAAACTCTGTACTTCGTATTCTATGACCCCCGTATGCCCGTAGACTTTTTCTACATTACTCTTAATCGTAAAGACGTAGAGGGGAAAGTTATTGCATACCTAGAACAGCAAATCATTACGTTGAAGAACGCAGAAGAAATTATAAACGCTTTAACATTTTAATTTATGGAACTGAATATTGAAAAGTTTGACCCGACCACAGAACAACTTACTAAAATGGTCGTTGCATCTAAAAAGATAAAGGTTACTGATATAAACGATAAAGAACAAATTGAAGTGGTGCGAAAGACACGCATTGAATTAAAGACTGCTCGTGTTGCTATCACCAAAAAAGGGAAAGAGATGCGTGAAGAAGCTATTGTTTTTCAGAAAGCTGTTATCGCTAAGGAAAAGGAGCTTATTGCAATTATTGAACCAGAGGAGATACGTCTTGAAGCTATCGAGGATGAAGTGAAAGAAAAAAAACAACGAGAGGAGCGTGTTGCTCTTTTGCCTATTCGCAGAGAGCAACTAGATGCCATTGGTGACGGTGTGGAAGTTACTGATGATGAGATACTCGGAATGGATACTGCGTTTTTTGCCGACTACAAAAATAACCGCGTAGCACAAAAGAACGAAGCAGACCGACTCACTCTCGAAGCTGAAAAACGGAAGGTACAAGAAGAAGCTGAACGTCAACAGCGTGAGAAAGAGACACAAGAACGAGAAAAGAAAGCTCGCGAAGAAGCACAAGAAGAGGCGGAACGACAGCTTAAACTTGCAAAGGAGGAAGCTGAGATGAGAGTACAGCGTGAAAAAGAAGAGAGTGAACGTAAAGTGAAAGAGGAACGAGAGCGAATGGAGCGTGAAGCAAAAGAGAAAATTGAGCGTGAAGCTAAGGAAAAAGAAGAGGCGGAAGCGAAAGCGAAAATTGAACAGGAAGCACTTGAGAAGAAAAAGAAATACCAGAAGTGGCTTACTGACGGTGGCTACACAGAGGACAAGAAAGCAGATTATCATTTTATGGACAACGGAACCGAGGTAAAAATGTACAAGTTAGTATCAGTTTTCAAAAAATAATATGGAAGACCTCAATATAGAAGAAGTGATAGAAGAGCAAGATGAAAGAGTTTTTGAACTCATCTCTCAAAACGAAGAACTTAATGAAGAAATTAAAAGAAAAGACGAACAAATATCAGATCTACAAAAACTTATAAGAGACGTTAAAAATATACTTTCATAACATGTCAATCAATCTAAATATGGCACTAATTTCTGGGAGACTCGTTCGAGATCCTGAAATTAAAGCACTTCCGAACGGGACTTCGGTTTGTAATTTTAGCCTAGCCACCAATCTCGTATATACAAAAAATGGAGAAAAAAAGGAGTCAGTAGAATATCACAATGTCGTTCTTTTTGGCAAACAAGCTGACAACACAGCTCGATTCCTTAAAAAGGGATCTGAAGCTCTTGTTGAGGGGCGCCTTCAAACACAAAGTTGGGAAAAAGATGGAGTAAAACATTATCGCACCGAAATCGTCGGAAACTCAATTCAGTTTGGATCCAAACAGCATCCTCAAAACAGCAACAAAGAAGACTCAGAAAAGGAGACAGAGATAGAGTATCCTGAAGAAGAAATCAATCCTGAAGACATACCTTTTTAGGGGAGCAAAGGTGAATAAGGTGTGCATAACTGACAGTTGACGAAAAACATATAAAGATGATATGATTGTCGAATGCAAATAGAAAATGTAAAATGCACCTTGGACACAAACAGTAATGTTTGCTTCCACAATGCATTTGCTATTTGCATATCAAATCCGAAGAAGCCCCAAAGCCTTAAAAGCTGAGGGGTTTTTTCGTATGCAACAACTTGTAGTGTCACAGTTCTTGAAATCTGTGTATTAAATAGTCAAAAGAAGGATCTCGGTTTGTCTCCAGATATAAATTGCCCGCAATGTCTCCCCTGACAACGGGCGACCTCATCTGGAGAGAAGTCGTCTCGTTGGTTGAAACAAAAAGAAGGCGATCAGATAAAAGTATTTGGTTTAGCTGGAGGGACTTTTTTCTAAACGAGTTCACACTACAACACAGAAAAGAATCATGACTCCTTAGAGAGTATGAGGGAAATAAAGGAGCTGACTCTAAAAAATGAGCTGGATAGAAATAGAACAAAAAGGAATAAAGATGTGATTGCTTTAAAAGATTTGGAACGCAGAGAGATGTGAGGAGAAGTACAGATTATTTTATCAATAAATAGTTATGAACACTTTGACTTGTAATACCTATACCAATCAAGTATACTAAGTAAGAGGTTTGTTTTTTGATTTGAGGAGAGTAAGAAAAGCTAAGCAAAGTACGACACGTCCGAAAAGCAACCCACTCTGAAATCCTCAAATCAGCAAATGAGCTGAATGTTCTTTAACAAAGGAGAAGTGTCATGATTAAAGTAAACGAGATCTTCGGTCCAACCATCCAAGGTGAAGGAAAGAATGCGGGGAAGCCTGTTGTATTCCTTCGTTTGTCTCAATGCAATCTCCACTGTATTTGGTGTGATACACCTCATACGTGGAATTGGAAGGGAACAAAGTTTGCCCATCCGGTCAAGTTCAATCAGAAAGAAGAGGAGCATTCCCAAAGAATCGACGACGTCCTCCAAGCCATTCTTGAAAAGGCTGAAGGTGAAATTAAGTCGTTGGTGATCTCAGGAGGTGAGCCTCTCCTTCAACAGAAAGAACTTACTGAACTCCTCAAGAAGCTGAAAGCCTTGGGGTGGTATGCTGAGGTGGAAACCAACGGGACGGTTCCCCTTCGGCCTGAGTTTGCAGACCTGATTGATCAGATCAACTGCTCACCCAAGCTGGCAAACTCCCTGGATCCAGAATCCCTTCGAATCAAAAAGAAGACATTGGGGCAGCTTGCTGCAAATCCCAAGGTCAACTTCAAGTTTGTTGTTGCGAGCGAAGAAGACATTCCTGAAATCTTGTCGATTGTTGAGTTGCTTCGGCAGTCTGGCAATCCCGAGATTCGTCTGATGCCGTTGTGTCAGACGCGAGAAGAACTCGAAATGAGGGAACCTCTCGTTAAGGAATTGTCGGCAAGGCACAACTTCATCTACTGCACCAGGCTTTCAATCCTGATGTCGGGAACCAGGAGGGGTGTATGAAAATACACATCTCATGGAATGAGGTTGATTTGATGGTTCAAGAATTAGTCAGGCAGATTCGTCTGACTTCTGATCAATCGCCATCAATATTTGGGATCCCAAGAGGTGGACTGATCCCAGCAGTAATGCTGAGCCACCACTTGGGAATTCCACTCGTCAACAAACCAAGTCAGAGAACTTTGGTTGTTGATGAGATTGCCGATACGGGACAAACGCTGAAAACATTTACTCAACGAAGCGCAGTTTTGATCTGGAAAAAGTCGTCGGTCGTGAAGCCTAGTTTTCACGGCAGGCAAGTTGATTCAGATCGTTGGATTGTATTTCCTTGGGAGATTGACATTTAGGGGGAGCCTTAAAACTCCTCCCTCTTTTCCATTCTTTGAGTCGGAATCCCAGCCTATGGGTGCCTGGTAGTAAGAGCCTACTTGGTTGCAGACAGCCAATACAAGGCTTGAAGAATGGAAAAGGGGTGCATAACTTTTATTGACGAATAGTCCTCCTATCTGTATACTTAATAGATTACAAGATAAATATTTGGAGATGTTAATTACAAAAGAGATAGAAATCGACATGGGCCACAGAGTGACCAATCACAAATCAAAGTGTGCGTCACTCCATGGACATCGATACAAAATAGAGGTTGGGGTCGATGATCAAATCATAACCACAGAAGGATCCTCAGATGAAGGCATGGTGATGGACTTCGGAGATCTGAAGGAGGTCATGATGGAGGTTTTAGATAAGAGGTTTGATCACGGAATGGTTTTGTGGAAGAAGGATGAGTTGGTTCCTGCAATAGTGGCAGACATCAAAACAAAACTGACGACCGTCGACTTTATTCCAACAGCAGAAAATCTTGCCAAGTTCTGGTTTGGTCTTCTGAAAGTTCGATTGGAGGAGAGACATATTAAAATTAAACACATCAAGGTCTGGGAAACCCCAACCTCAACAGCAACATATGGAGAAGTTGGGAACAATTAATGATCGCTACAAAAGAAAGCACAAGAAGTTCTATAGCGAGGAAGAGAACAGGGTGAAACATCGAGAAAGATTAAGACGGAACACCGCCGACTTAAAGGAGAGAGTAATCTTTCATTACTCAAAAGGGAAGGAGATTTGCGCAAACTGCAATTTCTCCAATCTTGACGCTCTAACAATTGATCATATAGAAGAAGAAACACAACCAAAAGTAAGGGGAGCGGCATTCTACAGACAATTAATAAGAGAGGGTTTCCCTAAAGGCTATCAAGTTCTTTGTTTTAATTGCAACAGAATAAAACATATAAATTACAAACGTATAAAAAACAACTATGTACAACTTTGAAAAAATGAAAGAGGCAACCCAACTAATGATGGAGGCTGTGGGAGTGCAAAACGATGAACACTCGAAAGAGACACCAGACAGAGTAGCAAAAATGGGAGAAATTCTCTATCAGACAGACAAAGATCCCAAAGATTACATCAAACTATTTCCCAAAGGAAGCCAGGAGGTAGTAATGCAAAAAGAGATACCCTTTTACTCATTTTGTGCCCACCATCATCTTCCATTTTATGGCAAGGCTGCAATTATGTATGCACCAAACGAAACAAATATAGGCCTATCAAAGCTGGCAAGAATAACGAGACATTTCTCTAAAGGATTCACCACACAAGAGCAACTTACAAAAGATGTTGCTGAATTTATTTATTCTTCCGAATTGAAACCCAAAGGAGTTGTGGTTATTATAGACTCAACTCATACATGCATGACCATTCGAGGAGTAAGGGCTCCTGGAGTTCAAACGCGAACCAAAGAGGTGCAGGGTGAGATAAATCCCGAAACTCTCAATCAGTTCTGGTTATACGTAGGTAATCCAAGCTCATTTGGCTACTAATATGGAAAAATTAACAACAATTATCGTTCGATTTGCTCTTGAGGGAATACATCGATGGACTGATGCGGCAGCTATGGAGCCAGATGTTGCCTTTCTTCAGTTTCCTCATCGTCATATGTTTCACTTCGAAGTTCGTAAAGTTGTCGAACACGATGACCGGGACATAGAGATTATCTTATTCAAGAGAGCCATCATGGAGTACTTGATTGAGAAATATGGATCCCCATGCGACTTCGATACGAAGAGCTGTGAAATGCTTGCCCAAGAAGTTGCAGATAAGTTCGAATGTCTGTCAGTTCAATGCCTCGAAGACGATGAGAATGGAGCACTAATCACAAAAATGATATGAATGAAAGACTTGCAAAACTAATCAGTCTCTTCTCCAAGATTGAAGGAGTCAAAGTGACGGGAGAGTACGTTGTTCGAGGCACCTCACTGAAGAAACTTGCAGAGACGAATGGAGGGGGATATCAACGAGTTTTGAAGTGGGCAGAAGGAAAGGTTCCTAAGAAAGCTTCAGAACCAGCACCAATTCCAGTCAATCCAGAAATGCAAGAGTTGAAAATGATTCACAAGCATTGTTGGGAAGTAATGAATGGAAGAAATCAGAAGTATGGAAGTTCGTGGAAGGTTCTAACCATTCAATCAATTGCAAATCTGATTGAGATGAAGATGACAAGAATTGCCAATATGGCAGAACAAAACCTAGATCCAAAGCTGGTGGATGAGTTTGTTGACGCCTCAAACTACGCAGTGATGGCACTGAAAAAGTTACAAGATAAAGGAATAGTGTATAAACATGATTGATTGATCTTTTTGAATATGGTATGTTAGAAATATGACATATTCAAAAGATTGGTATCAAAAAAATAAAGAGCTGCACAAACAAAACTGCAAAAAATACTACATCGAAGATAAGGAAGAGCATAAAAAAAGAAGTGTCAAATGGCAAAAGGATAATCCAGAAAAACAAAGAGAGATAAGGAGAAAGACCTACCAGAAAAACAAAGAGAGGGAAAACAAGAGATCTCGAGAGTATACATTAAGGAGAAGAGTTCAAGTTTTGAAGGCATACGGAGGACAGACACCCTCTTGTTCAAAGTGTAAAGAAACAGAAGTGAGAGTTCTGGAACTAGACCACATCCACAATGATGGAAAAAAGGAAAGGAATGAACTAAAAAAGTTGGGATCTGGATTTTACGGTCATCTGATCAAAAACAACTACCCCAACAAAAAAAGATACCAAATATTGTGCAAAAATTGTAATTACTTAAAATATTTAGAAACAAAAAAATGATTAAGCTAGCACTAATTGCCCCCACAAAATTGATTGAAAAATATGGATCACAAGGAGATTTCAATCTAGCTTTGGCACACCTGATTGGCCCCATTAATGAACTACCAAACGAATATGAGAAGGCCCTCTTGGCAACTGGACTGCCCTTAGTTTTAGATAATGGAGTCTTTGAAGAGAAAAAGTCAGTCCCAGTACGAGAATTGATGGAGAAAGCAGTCCACCTCAACGCTGAATATGTATTTGCTCCAGATGTTCTATTTGATCGAGAAGGAACAGAAGCAAACATAGAGGAGGCCTATGAAATTCTTGAGGAGATCAAAGCTGATTTTCCAGAGTGTCAAACCAAACTTGCTGCAGTTATTCAAGCCAACAATGCTGATGACTTTCTAGCAAGCTACCTCGCAATGACTGACGACTCTCGAATTGATTTGATTGGTCTTTCAATCTTGTCAGTACCAGAATCATTCAAGGAAATCTCAGGAACAGACGACATTACAATCAATCGAATCATTTGCCTCAAGCGTCTTAATAAGCTCCCAATCCATAAAGATTCACACCTTCTTGGACTTGGAGGATCTTACGAGGATGTTGCGTTTGCAAACGAGAACTGTCTTTGGGTCGTAAGTCACGATTCGAGTTCTGCAGTCTGGAATGGCGTTCAGGGTAAGCGAATTGACAAGACTTCTCTCAAGGTTGATGGAGGCAAAACAAAGGTTCATGTTGATTTCGCATTCGATCAAGACTTGACAGAGGAACAGATCAAGAATATCGAACACAACATCGAGGTGGTCAGATCAATTATTTAATCAGTTGCTAAACATTAAACAAAATATATGCAAATCAATCCAAGAACAATCCTCGATCGAGGAATTATCAAATATGTAGAGACAACCAAGGTCCAGCAGGTAGGAGTAGATCTTTCAATTGGGCAAAGCTTTATTGTGGAGGCGGGCAAATCAAAGAATATTAACTTCAGAGAAAGCATCAAACTTCCTGACAATATGTATGCTTTGTTCTATGTTCGATCCTCATGGAGTCGAAAGGGAGTATTTGTCAGCTCTGGTGTCTACGACAGTGGCTACGAAGGAACAATTGGGTGCACCATCTACAATATGTCCGGAGAAGATGTTGGGTTTGAAGAAGGGGAGCGCATTGGGCAAATAATCTGCTATTTGGCGGATGCAGCGTCAAGTTATTCGGGACAATGGCAAGGAAAATAATATGAAAGTAAAGATTAAAATATCATCAGGAAAAACCCTCGAGATTGAGGGGAAAATCCTTGAGAAGAGAGAAATATTTGGACGTAAGGAGGCTTTGATTGATGGGAAGCTTTCGAAGCCTATCTGGGTCACAATTCCAAAGAAGTGAAAGGAATAGACTTCTCCGCATTGAAGGAGAGGTTGAAAAATCCAACAGACGATCTTCCAAACTTCCCATACGAATTTTGGGTAAACAAGACAGCAAAACTACTGAAGAAGCCCTACATTCAAGTTCATGGACTGGTCGCAAAAGAAGGATTGACGCTTGAGGAGATCATGAGGAGATACAATAACGCAACGAAGCATAATGGGGACATGCCGCCAGAAGTCTACTGGTGGTGGAGAAGGAGGGTTGAATATAAAAATGAAAAAGAAAAAAGTATACCCAACAAACAAAAACGTGCACCTTCTCGGAAGGGTGGTGATGAATGAGGGAAAACTCAAAGTCAAATTGAATGGTCCTCAGTATCTGGATCATTTCCTCAAAACTCACACCAAGGCTGGAGATGATGTTTTGATGGTTGTGACTGCAAAGAGGCCAAAGAGGTCTCAATCTCAAAACAACTTCTTCTTTGTCTATTTGGATCTGATATCTCTATCGTGTGGACACTCAATAGAAGAGCTCCATAAGTGGGTTAATGGGTATATCTTAGGAAAGGGAATTACTGAGGTGTTTGGACAGAAAGTCAGAATGACAGGAAGTACCTCCAACCTCAACATCAGCGAGTTTTGCGAAATGATAAACAGAGTCCAAGAGGAGACTGATATTCCAATCCCAGACCCTGAGCCGTTCAATCTTTCTCTCACACACGATGAATTTGGGAAGCTTAAATTAAAACAAGAGATGTTGTATAAAAAGATGAAAAACAGACTAACAAACACAACGCAGTAAAGCTGACAGAACAGATTGATGGTATAATAAGTGTCACGTTGTTCTTTCGCAGGAGGCTCGTAATGTCAAAGCGAATTAAGAAATCGCATCACAACTGGCACCACCGCAAGCCACGGAGTTTGGGGGGAGATAACTCAGACAGAAATGTCATACATGTTAAATCCTCTCAGCACCAAGCATGGCACACTCTTTTTTATAATTGCAAACCACATCAGATTGCTTTTATCATAAACACCACGTGGATCGATCCTGACTATGAAGTGGTCGTGGTCAAAAAGAACCCATGACAAAAGCAAAGCCACTCCCGAATATGAGAGTGGTTTTCTAAACAAAAAACACTATGCACACCTCTCGTTTCTTCTATCTTCAAACTCTTGTATAATAGATATAGGCAACTTTGTACCTTTCAATCAGGTTCTCCACCAGCACTACAATTATACAAAACCCAACCATAGTAAACTACAGCTGCTCCCTCAAAAGAGTACAACCGAGCTGGATTCTACAAATTGCCTTGCTCACACAGGCGTCGCTCCTGCAATATTCTTCACTTTTTTTACCATAGAAAGATTACGCAGAGCTAGACTACGTTCGATTCGTAGTGTGAGTCATTTTATAAGTAAGCAAATCATTAACAAATGACGCCATAAAACACACGCCTACGTTTATTAATTTATTTTTATATATGCCAGAACACAAAACAAGACCTCTGACCGAGGAAGAGATGGGGGCTCTCACAAAAGATCTTCAGGAAGTTTTAGAAAAACATGGAGCTGAAATGGGAGTTACGTCGACCATCAATCTCATGAAGACTTCAATTCCATCACCATATGCAACCGACAATGGAGAAGAAACCAAGAAAGAAGAGGGCAACCAACCCGAGTCCAAGACAGCGGAAGGCGGCTCAGAAAGTTCTGGAGAATCTTCTTAGTCCCCAGCCAGTATCGTTGGGGCAAGTTCTCGATGAGGCGGGATATGGAAGAGTATCTGATCAGCCTGGTCGAGTTATTGAATCAGAAGGATTTCAAGTAGCTCTCGAGGAATTGGGTCTCAAGAAGGCACTCCTTGCTCAAGGAATAAGTCCCCAAAAGATTGCTCAAAAGATTAATGTTCTCCTTGAGGCAAAAGATCGATTTAAGAAAGACGATTACACAGCAATCGACAAAGGCCTCAAGCACGCAACAGCAATTTTTGGAGTCATTCAAGAGAAGCCTCCAGAAGGAGGAAAAACAACATACAACTTCATCTTCAGTACGGAAGTACAGCAAAAGGTTCGAGAGATGGAGAGCGAGATTAAAAGTTTACTCACAAACCCAAATGCTGAAACGTCTCAAGAGAATGTGGAGCCTCAGTCAGAAGGATCCAGAGATCCTCAATAGTCTGACCGAAGAGCAAATTAAAGCAATCCCAAATGCTGGAGATGGCAAGGCTGTATTCATTCCTCAAGGATCCGAGGAGGAGTTCAAGGAGTTTGAGAATGAAGAGAAGGGAATTAGGGGGATATTTGGATTATGAGATATGAATCGACACCAAGGCCTGAAATCGAAAGCCACTACCACATTCGAATGCTTATCGAAGGGCAGGAGAAGAAAGCTGACGATCGAACCTATCACCTGAACAAAGAGAAAACTAAGGCAGAACGACAGGATTTAATAAATGATGCCAAACCATTTGTCTTAACTGAATTCTATTGTCAAAAGTGTAGGGAAGACTTTAAGGCGCAGAGTATCAAGGAAGTAGAAATTGATTGGAGTAATCCCAATCAGTTTATTGCTTTCTACAGAACAAAATGCTTTGAGGGTCATTGGTGTATCAGATTGATCACAGACAAACATCGAGATGGGTATTGGGTTAGGTCAAGGGCGGTTCATCGAGATCGAGGAATTCATTACAAAGACACAATTCAGCCTCACGAGACTGGATTCAACTTACTATATAAGAAAATATAATTATGTACGGAGAAAATACAAGAACTGAGTCAGTAGGAGCTTCAGGTAAGGCGATTGGAATGCTAACAGCTTCACGAGAGTTTGCATATGAGAAATATATCTCAGAGATGCATCAATTAATTACCAAACTTGAAGATAAGATTCGTCCCTGCTGTCTTGATTTTGAAGGATCTGTTCGTCTAGAAAAGCCAACATTCCCATCATCAGGAACTCGACTCGAGACAGAACTTCGAGGAGTAATGGAGAGACTTGATCGAGTTGTCGATGCTGTAATTCTTTAATTACTATGCAAATACTAGGTAATAGAGTTCTCGTCTCTCGACTTGATGAAGAGGCAAAGGAAGGATTTCAAACAGTTGATGTGGTCGATTCGTTCATTTACAAAGGAATTATTGAGCAAGTAGGAGAGGATCCTTTTGCATTCAAGGGAATGTCGACTTCTTCTCCATTTATTGAAACAGGACTTCAGGTAGGTCAGAAGATAATCTTTGCAAAGTACTCTCCTGACACCCAAGAGATTGAACATGGAGGACAAAAGATGAAGATTGTAAGTATTGATGATATTCTAGCGATTCTATGAGCAAACAAATTCTAAAAGGACACAAGGCACGACTCAAAGTTAAGGCGGGAATCGACAAGGCTTGTGATGCTGTTCGTCCAACACTTGGAGCTGTAGGCATGACGGCATTCATTGAGGTTCCGGGGCTAGATCCTATCGAGTGTGATGATGGAGTAACAATTCTTAAACAACTTGAATTCAAAGATAGATATGAAAACATTGGACTTCAAATGCTTCGTAAAGCAGGTGTTCGGACATCGGTCGAAGGTGGGGATGGGA
>JAHEYD010000089.1 GCA_023251795.1 Nitrosotalea sp.
CTATTTTGCCAGATTTCATTTTCTTAATAGCTTCACGAATTTTTGGAACGTCTATAATTTCGTACAAAATTAATCCATGCTCATAAAGACCATTGATCTGTTCTGGTGCAAGTTCTACGCCTAATGCAATTATCAAATAATCATATGATAGTTCTCTAGATTTTGTTGTAACAGATTTCTTTTTTGGATCTATTTTTATTATTTCTTCATTGATAAAATCAATGCCTTTTTTTGTTATAGGCTGTAATGGTTTTTTTGAAAATTCAAATTCTCTAGTGCCATTTAAGATCCAAAGTTTTACTAGGCCCATCATAAAATAGTCTTTTTTATCAATTATTGTAATTTTGACATCAGCCGGAAGATTCTGCCGCAACTCATTGGCTGCTGCAAGACCGCCAAATCCACCACCAAGAATCAGAATGTTTGTTGGTTTGATAGATAACACCTGACCAAATTATCTTTCTTGTTGAGTTGGTCTGACCATTATTTCGTTAACATTGACATGTGGAGGCGATTCAACTGCAAACATTATTGCGTTTGCAATGTCTTCAGATTTCAGAGTTTCTATGGTTTGTGCATATTTCATAAATGATTCTAATCCCTTGTCGGTAATTGTATTGGTAAGCTCAGTTGCAACGATTCCTGGTTCAATGGTTGTCACTCTGATATTATTTCTGGTGCTTAATTCTTGCCGTAAACCTTCGCTAAATGCCCTCACAGCATATTTTGTTGCACAATAAACACTGCCGGCAGCAAAGACAACTCTCCCTGCAATTGATGAGAGGTTGACAATATGACCAGAATTTTGTTTTATCATGTGAGGTACTACAGCTGCAGTACAAAATAGAACACCCTTTATGTTTACATCCACCATTTGTTCCCATTCATCAATTTTTAGGCTCTTAACAAAACTTAGAGGCATTATTCCGGCATTATTAACTAGTATATCTACACGACCCCATTTTTTTATCACAGCATCAACTAATGATTCACAGTCCTTTCGTTTTGTAACATCACAAGTAACAACTAAACATTGACCACCGCTTTTCTTAATTTCATTTTCTAATTGTTGAAGGCGATCAGTTCTTCTTGCAGCCATTGCTACTTTAGCTCCCGCTTTAGCTAAAGCCAAAGCAGTAGCGTATCCTATACCACTACTTGCACCTGTTACTATTGCTATTTTATCTTTGATCAATGAAAATCTGCTGTTTATCACAACATATTGTGTAAATATGTTTTGGTGATCTCATCGAATTCATGTTGATTAAATAGATTTTTTTACAATCGTTTTTGGAAAGTTTTGGCATATCTAGTAAATGGATTTTCCTGGTTTTATCTTTGCAATTCTTGCTTGGTATAGTAATGCTATTGCTAAAGCTAAAAGAACAACTGCAGTAAGCCAATGTGCTACAATCAAAGTTACATATGCTATGGTAAATCCTATACACAAAACTCCTTGAATTACAAGTTTTATCCAAGATGTGATTTTAAACGCTCTAGAGATAATTTCTATAATAAAGAGCCCAACAACTGGATATATGGTAAGTAAGAGGTAATCGATAACATCTATTCCCAGATGAGACATGCGTGTTTGACGGAGTTACGTAATTTTTAGTCTTCCCAGCTAACTTTTACCGCAATTTTCTTTCCAATGAGAGCAGTAGCATTCTCAAAAGGAAGCGTAGCTACGTCTTCTGCATCAAATGGACCATATTTCTCAAGATCTGAGCCTACAATCTGGTCTATTGGTTTTAGAAATCTCACAACTATAGAACGCATTTTGTGGTTTTTTGATACCGTTTCAAGAAGTTTTAATCTGCCGTTTAGTGTTGCGGAAAGAACTGTTTCTTTTCGCTGACGCAATTCATCATCTGAATCAAGTATGTATCTTTCTTCATCTAATAGATTAGAATAATCTATCACGTTTGATTTTACAGCTTTTTCAATTCTTATTTTTAAAAGAAGTGAAACCATATCAGTTATTATCTTTACAAGCGAGTCTTTGATCTTTGATTCAATCCCATCATACCCTTGATTTTTTAACTTGCCAAGTAGCTCCGATATGCTGTAGTAAAGCTGTGAATCAATTTCTTGAACAGAATCATTTTGGATTTCTCGTAGTAAGATATTGTACAGAGAATTAACATCAATTTTTTTTATTTCAGACATTTGCACACCTAATAATCCTTAAATGGTAGACTCCTCGTGTTATGATCAAGGTGCTAAATTGCCATATAAAGTGATTGGTGGAGAGCCCACCGCAGTTTCTTATTCAGCTGATGAGGTTTTTGCAAAAATAAAACACGAACAAGTAAAATTTATCGATTTACAGTTTACAGGACTTACTGGAAGATTCCATCATACAACAATTTCCGCAAATCTGTTTACACCACAACAAATGCAAGATGGATTACCAAAACTTGATGGTTCTTCAATTATCGGATTTGCACATGTAGCTGATTCTGATCTTGTGTTAAAACCAGACCCGAATACTTATGCACCTATTCCGTGGATTACAAATGCTAAAACTGCAAGATTGATTTGTGACATTTATTGGGGATGGGATAAAGGTAGACTAGAGAGCGATCCTCGATCAATAGCACAAAAGGCTGAAAAGCACCTCAAGACACAAGGATACGATTTTAGCCTTTGGGGACCAGAAGTAGAGTTTTTCGTCTTTGATAAGATTCACTGGGATGTTCTCACACCATACAAAGGTCAGTCATATTCAATAGAATCAAAAGAAGCGCCATGGAGTCAGGAAGGAACTGGATATCCAATGGGTTTGCAAGAGGGATATTACCCAAGTACACCATCTGACACATTAACAGATTTTAGAAATGATTGTGTTGAATGTTTGAATGAAAATTTTGGTATATTATGTGATAACCATCATCATGAAGTTGCGACTGCCGGTCAGTGTGAAATCGATATTCGTTATGATCAATTAACAAATACTGCTGATGGTGCACAAACCTACAAGTATGTTGTAAGAAACGTAGCACAGAAGTTTGGCAAGGTTGCAACAATGATGCCAAAACCAATTGCTATGGATTCGGGTTCTGGTATGCACACAAATGTTAGTCTGTGGAAAAATGACAAGAATGTCTTTTTTGATAAAGATGATAAAGAAGAGATAAGCCAAACTGCAAGGTATTTTTGTGGAGGAATAATGAATCATGCTAGAGCATTAGCTGCCATTGTTGCACCAACTACAAATTCATATCACAGACTAGTTCCAGGTTATGAAGCTCCTGTATACATTGCATGGAGCCCAAGCAATAGATCTGCCATAGTAAGAGTTCCTGCACATTTTAGAGGAGAAAAATATTCAAAGATAAAACGATTGGAGTTTAGAGCACCAGATCCCTCATCGAATCCTTATCTTGTCTTTTCTGCAGTACTTTCTGCAGGACTAGATGGAATAAAAAAGAAAATTGAACCAGGCGATCCAATACATGAGGATATTTACAAGATGAGCAAGGAGGAACGCGCATCAAAAGGAATTAAATCGTTACCTGCAACTCTTGGCGAAGCACTTGATTCTCTTGAAAGTGACAGAAAATTCCTCAATCCCATATTTACAAATGAGGTCATTGACAAGCTAATTGAATTAGAAAGAAAAGACGAAAGAGAGGTATCTATACGACCTCATCCTCATGAATTCTATCTTTATTTTGATATCTAGATTATATCCTACCAGATATAGAAAATACCAGTAATAGCGCAATAGTTAGAATTACAAATCCTGCAATTAAGTAAGTTTTTTGCCTTTTTTCTGATATACTGGCTTTATACAAACACCATGCTCCTCCAAGACCTACAAAAAGAATCAATACGCCAATAACAACTTCAATTGCATTTGCATTTTGTTCAATTATTGGATAAAACATTCCTGAAAGTAACGCAAAGAAGAATGCCAGATACACATATTTTATGCCAGTAAGAATCGAGATACTTTTTTGCATAAAATTTTATATTAATAATGCGCAAATAAACCTTATAGTGTAATTGAAAAGTTTTCTTGTAATTCTTACATATCCATAGGTGGCATTCCGCCCATTCCACCCATACCAGGCAT
>JAHEYD010000008.1 GCA_023251795.1 Nitrosotalea sp.
TCCAAACGAGCCATAGCACTGAGGTAGGGGGCTGCATAAGGACTGACTTTCTTCCAATCAGCCCCTAATCTCTCTAGCAATTTCTGATAAGTTTCTCATAATTTTTCTGTTTTTGATTACCTTCACAAACATACACACTCCTCACCAAAACACCAAATAAAATCACAAAAATCTTCAAAATTTTCACCAGTACAAAAAAATCTAAAAATAATACAAAAACACTTAACTATCACAAAATCAACAACTTACAAAAATCACACAAAACAAAAAGCAACAATACACAAACAACACCAAATAAAATAACGTAAAATTAAAATTTACTGATGTAACATTTGTAGCGTCATGTAGCGGGATCAAATATTACAAATTTGCCTCTGACTATCAAGCACTTAGCCCCGAAAAACGCCTTTGTAACTTTGTAATATTATTTCTACTATATTATAAATATATATTTATATAAGTATAGGGATTTTGCACACTACACGCTACATTTTACTAAAAATACTGTATAAACACCTGAGTTTCAACACCTTAACCTGTAATACTTCACACGCTACATTAAGTGAAATGTAACTTACACATATTACAAAGAACCTTGCCCTCTCCAAAACCGTTATGTGTGCTTATAGAGAAGAGAAAAATGAGCAAGCACAAACAAGTACCAGAAGAGATAGTGAGGGGTTATGTACTCTCAGAAGATCCCGACTTAAAAGCAGCTTTAGAACTTACTCCCCGTGAGCAAATTTTTGTGGACGAGTACCTTGAGAATGGTTTTGAAAAAAAGAAAGCTGCGTTCAAGGCAACAAACGCTTTCGGTGAACCATCTCTACGCCCTTGGTCTGACAATAGCTACTGGGCACAACAGGGAAACAAATTTTTAGCAATCCCCCGTATCCAGCAGTACATCGATGCCCACCACAGAAAAGCAGAGATACGAATTGGTCAGCCGATCACTATTGAGTCAGTAGTAGATGTTTTGAATACTATTTTACATAAGGAAAACGCAGAGGATAGAGACCGTATCAAAGCTGCCGAAGTAATGTTGAAACACTTAAACGGTTTCAAGTCTCACAACGAAGCAAAAGCACCAAAGAGTCTAACTGTCATATCATCCATGTCAGAGGGTGAAATTGCCAGAGAACTCGAAACTGCACTAAAAACCATTCCCCTAAAAGATAACAATGTCACAGAAGTTGAAGAGATATGACAAGAGAAGAACAGGAACGAATACTACTTTTAAGTTATGAGCTTGACAGAAGAAGGCATAAGGAGTCTTTTTATGAATTTTTCAAAGATGCTTGGGTAGCAGTTGATCCATATACTACTTTAGAAGGTAACTGGCACATAAAATATTTGTGTTTTGTAGCACAGGAAGCCTTAGAAGGGATTATATCAAATAAACCAGCAAAACATTCAACTATTTTAATCAATGTACCCCCGAGAAGTTTAAAATCTTGGATATTCAACATTGCATTACCTGTCTATGCTTGGATACAGAATCCATCACTACCAATGATTACAGCATCATATTCATTGGATTTGGGGCTTGGGTTTTCTCGTAAATCACAACAAATTATTACTTCTAACTGGTTTCAACGCAGATACAGTGATTATGTGAAAATTGGTCTCTCTGAAGGGGGTAGGGAGGCAGTAGGTGAAACAGAAACAAGCGCAGGGGGAATTAGATTTGTAGCATCTACTGAATCAACAGTGGTAGGTAAAGGTTTGCTACTTGGGGTAGTGGATGATCCATTAAAACCGATTGATTCAGGGCAACAGAAGGCACTTGAAAAAAACATAAGTTTTTTTAATGAATCAATTGATACAAGAAGAAATAATCCACTCACATCGGTTATTTTCATTATTATGCAAAGGTTGGCAGAAAATGATTTAAGTGGTTATTTGTCTACAAACTATGTAGATGATCCAAAATTCCTTCATATAAATTTACCAGCCATTCAAGATGGAACTGAAAAAGTACCATACTTAAAACAGTTTTTACTTAAGCATCCAGAAGAAGTGCAGAACGTTTACAAAAATGGATATTTATTTGGAGATCGTTTTGATGAATCTTTTATATCCAAACAAAAAAAGAAAGGAACAATCTTTTGGATGACACAGTATCAACAGAATCCACTTCCTACAGATGGCTTGCTATTTAAACGGGATTGGTTTTCTAAAGTACCATTAGATGAGTATCTAAAACTAGAAAGACTACACAATCTAAAGAGATCTTTTATAACTGATACGGCATACACTGATAAAACAAAGAATGACCCTACAGCTATTTTAACTTATTCAGTGTACGATGGTATAACCTATATTATAAATGCTCAAACAGACCATATTGATTCAGCGAATTTACCTACCTACATAGAGAATTATGTTAGGCGAAATGGGTATGATGAAAGAAGATCTACTGTAACCATAGAACCAAAAGGCAGTGGGATGACGGTTTTGTCTTTACTAAAGAAGCTTACAAATCTAAATGTTATTCCTTACAAATATCCTGCGTCAGCTAAAGTCAATATAAATATGTCGAAAGAACTGAGAGCAGAGGCAATAGTTCCTTTGGTAGAATCGGGTAAAATGGTACTTGTGGAAGGCTCTTGGAATGAACAACTAATCCAACAAATGACCACGTTTCCTTTGGCCAGACACGATGATATTGTTGATACTGTCGTCATGTGTCTACTTAGAAGCCATTACATCGATCAACATTATAAAAAGTTTGCTTTGAGGAGAAGATCACTTGACAATTAACTTTAAAAACACTAGTCGATCAACACTATGTCAAGGTTATACTCAAACTTCAACCTCCCATAGTTCTTTGTAATAAAATTATTGTTTTTGTTCATCTTCATTTAAAATTTTAACTAACTTTTTCAACAGCTTAAACTCTCCTCTAGTAATTCCAAACATAAACCTGTCACTAATTGTAACATCAAACCCCTCCCCATTTGTCCATTCAGTAACCTCCACAAAATCACTTTGTTTAGATAAGTAACAGTGCTTATCAGAGTCCCCCATAACAGATTTACGATTGGCTTTTTTCATGCTCCCCACTCCTTAAAAATTCTCTCAATCTGCTTCTCTGTCAACATCTTTTCTTCCCCTTCAAACTGGGTAACGCAATAAACGTAACTTCCTTCCTCGGTGTGATCTAACTCAAACTCATAGGCTCGTCCATCTAGGAAAGCATAAAACGTCCACACGCAATCTCTCTCAACAGCATCAAACCATCTGCGCTGTGCTGTTTTAAATGTTAAATTGTTCATATTTTGTTGTTGTTTAAATGATTACCTCACAATATTAACTGATGTTATTCAAACCACCAAACTTTATCAAACTTTTTTTCGTTATTTTTTCACAACTAGAAAAATCTCAATGGTCTACAACGTCTCATCAATAGAAACTGCACTCTCATCACTGGTAGGATTTGAGAGTTTGGAAGGATACACACTCTCCTCACCACTAACTTCTGCAACATTTAAAATGAATAGCTACCACCCTCTTTTACAGCTATCTATTCTTGACAACGTAAAGCCAGAGGGCATGGACTTAGATGATTTCCTCCAAAATATCAGAAAAACAGCAGTAACATCAACACTTAACGACCTAGTAACAAAGAAGTTAGCTGGTAAAGGAATAAAAAGCAAGCTGTCCGACACCATTGTATTTGACAGCACAGCACGATTTACGAATTTAATATCAAACAACTCCAAATTCGTAGGTTGGTCTTTTCGTCCAGTAAGATCAGGAAATGTGGTGACAAAGATAAACAAAATAGCACTACAACTACTGGAACCCGTAACTGACCTACCTATCTATGTCTTCCATAGTTCTCAGCTAGATCCAATCACTACAAGGTCAATAACAACCACAAAAAGCACATCAGTAGAATGGGTAACACTAGATACACCTATTACTTTAAAATACACCGACCAAGACGCAGGTGGCTATTATTTTATAGGCTACTACCAAGATGATCTAATCTCTTCATCAAGTGAAACAAACAGAGCAATCTACAAAGAGCACGATCTCTCGGTAGCCCCTTGTGGATCTTGCAATAAATGGAACGGTACTTATTACAAGGAATGGAGTAAGTTTCTAAAAATAGATACTGGTACATTTGATCCAGAAGTAGCTGAACAATTGGTTAGTCATGAAAAGATCAACTTTGGGGAGAACAAAAATTATGGGTTAAACTTTAGTATTGAGACAACCTGTGACATTACTGATTTTATTGTAAACAACAAAAGTCTCTTCGCACCTACTCTTCAAGTAAGGTATGCTATGGAATTACTTCGCTACTTAGATATGTCACCGATACGCAAGAATGTAGTGACCGACACGATGAAAAATGAGGCCTTCACTGCTATACATGGATCTATCTCAGAAAACAACCACATCAAAGTACGTGGACTATCTCATGAGTATAGAGATTACATGGAAGGACTTAACTTAGATACATCTTACTTAGACCCAATTTGTCTAGCATCAACATCTAGGGGTATCTCGTGGAATAAGGGGGGAGTGTATAAGTATTAAAAAATAAAAAGGTGGGCTTAATTGTCCACCTTTTTATTCACACCCAAACACCTTCCAATTGTCAGGCTTGTTATATTTTAACTTTAAAAGAGCATAAGAAGTTGTGCCGTACCTCTTTAATTTTAAGGAAGTCCAAAAATACCAACTTCCCTCAACCAGAAAAGCTAAAATATCAACTTTTCCGACATACTTGGAAATATCATTAAACTTATAACTATTCTTGTTGTGCTTAACATTGGCTGTTTTGACCTGCACTTTAAGTAGTTTACCAGTCACACCATGCTCAACAATAATATCGTAAAAATCTGTGTGGCCAAATGGTATTGCTACTGACAGACCTCTACTCACAAGTTCTGTCAGTAACAAGAGTTCAGCTACGTCACCTGTATTATTCTTTTTCGACCTCAAGAGTACTAATAAAATCTAAAACAGTTAAACACTTCTCAAAATTTCCAGATAAGCTAAACACTACCCCATTATAAAATCCGCTGATAGATACTACATTTTTATTACTATCTGGTGACTTTGTTTCTTCTTTATCATCAAACACTTCCTCCCAGTCAGTATCATCAGTATCAATTAAATTTACATCAGGATCTTCCCATGTAGAACCGTATATTTTCTCAAGATCTTTTTCTGAATATACCTTACCTATTACTAGGCGGTCTGCAACATCTGGTGTATAAGAGAATATATCTCCTTCTGTACCAATAAACCTAAACTTTCTCATAACATTATTTTTTTAAAACGGTAACTGTTCATTATTATTATTTTTAACGCACTTTAAATCAATAAGGTAATAACCACTGACAACTTTATTCTCTAACCTAATACTCGTTCTTTTCCACTTTTTAGCTAGAGTGTTAAAGAAATACTTCTGATTAAGTGCTTTCAACTTATGCTCTTTTCCTTCAGCCTCTAAATACTGACAAGCAAGCTCATAAATATCACCCGATGTCATTTTTTTAAACCCCTCCCTATGCTTATCTTCAGCAGATCCACAGACAAAGTAACTATTGAGCACTTCTTCCTCTAAAGATTCTGCACTGAAGATCACGTTTTTCTCCTCATTAAGTGCTAGATCATCTTTAGATAGTTCACAGTTATACCCACTTTTATACAACTTGTATGTTTCTGCCCACACTTTGTTAATATCGATATTGTATTGACCAGTAAATATATCACCATACCTTCTATCAATACTTTTTACATCAAAGATCAACCACCTACTATTAGCATCGTCAGTAAGAAAATCTGTTCTATTAGTGGTAGCAAAGAAAGATGCTCTTCTAGGAAACTCTTGAAAATTCTTCTCATAAGGTAGTCTAATATTGACAGTTAACTTACTGATAATTGCCTTTAAAACATTTATATCTAACTTACTCAAATTTGCTAGTTCATCAATTAAAATAATAAAGTTTTTAGTAAGAACAGTCTGACTATCTTTATCCCCCCCAATTGCTCCTTCGTAGTAATACTTTTTTAACGGTGGTGGAGTTAAAAATCTCAAAAATGAAGTTTTACCTAAGTTCTGATCTTTACTGTACAACGTCAAACATTGCTTATTGAAATAATTATCATTTAAAGCACATTTAACTGTTCTTACTAACACTTTCTTAAAAGAACTTCTCCACCTAAGTTGCTCATCTTCATCACCTTCTACTGTCACACAACTTGCCAGATCATCAATGTAGCTGTAATTGTCGTTGACGTCAAGGTAGGATTCCAAGCTTCTAAAATACCCTAAAATTGGATCGTACTCAGTAACTAACCTCCTATCAGACAACATTCTGGCTACCTCTCCATCAGATAATTGTCCCCTCCCCTTTGCACCTGCCCTAATCAAATCACTGTGAAGTTCTGCCTGATTAAGTTCTATCCACTCCACACTATCTTGCTCACCATCAACACCAGTAATATGTTGGGCACTTTCATACTTTGTAGATACTTTATTGAATCTTACCAAATAGTTTTCTCTAAAATACACTTCATAATCAAGCAAAGAAAGCTTATTATTGATCACACCAACAGATTGTATTTGTTTGTGATCTAATGAATGCTTAAACTGATCAATTGATAGGGGTAAATTATTGTTTGTTCTTACTATTTCAGACATTTTAGTTTAAATTTAGCTGTTGCCCTCTTACAATTATTACTAACACAATCTATTCTGTCAGACCAAATATCAAAAATTGGTTGGTTACCAAAGTAGACTGTCTTAACGTATCCATAATCTTTTACAACTGTTTCCATATATGTTTGAAAGTGTCGTTAAAGTTAGTTTTGTCCTTATCATAGGTAGACTTAACTCCTTTTGGTGCTAGATCTGCTGGTCGGTTAATCTCTTTTTTGAGATATGTGAATTTGATCATAATTTCTCAATTTTGTCGATTAGGGTTGATATTTTACCATCTGTATACGTACCAGTTAGTCTGATATAAGTTTCTTCAGGAGTAGTGGACGACCCAATAAACTTACAAAACTCCTCAAAATGATCATTAAGAAAGTCAATTAACACAATCTTTTCTGTGTCAGTTAGTGTCACTTTCTCTTCTTCAGTCACTTCTTGCCAGTCTTTTGGGTACTTATTAACGTAATAACTAGTGTCCTGAATACCACCTTCTGGGCATTCACTACGATAATCATAAATTTCTCCAATTACATAACCACAATAGGACTTATTTGGATCTTGCCATAACCTGTCCTGCTCTCCTTTAAATCTAAACTTTCTCATAAGTAATTTAATATTTTTGTTAAAAACTTTATTTCTTTCTCTATAAAGGTACTATTCTTACCATTATCCTCCAAACTTTTTTTGTAATTTGTTTTGTCGGCAATGTACCAAATAAGCTGTTCTCTCACTTGTTCGACATTTGTAGCTTTCAAAATGTCATCAAAGCTAAACCTCTTCTCAATAGATACTGTACCCCTTTCTGCACCGTATGATCTGTAACTGTCTCTTATACAGCGAACTACCTCAGATCTCCATACATCAGGTCTAGCACTGTTATGAAAGTTGGTAAGACAATAATTTAGCAAAAATCTCTCATCAATATCTGCCCTAACTGCCCATCTCGCCAATGACAGTATCCAATCATGCCTCGTCCCTCTCCCACCAAACTTTCCAGCATACTCTTCATATCGTTCAAGCACAATCTTCAACTTTTCATCATCTGATACGTTCCCGAAAGTTACTACTAGATTTTTCTCACTTTTTGGGAGGGGCAATGACACGACATTTTCTATCTCAACTTCTTTCTCAAAAGGTATCGGGGAGGGATAAATACACATCATTGGATCATAAGACACGTACCGAAGCCTATTAATGTTTGGTAAGTGATCAAATTTAATTGTCACATCGAGTTCAGGTTTCACTCTTTCATAAATTGCCTGATACACTTTCTTAAATTGATAACTACTCTCTACATTTTTAACAGACACTAAGGCGCAGTAACCTTTCCCACCAGTGCTCTTAAAGAAAGCTACCAAATGATCACCAATACCATCTTGTACATAAGCCCTTACTTGCTCTTGTGGAATTGTTGTATTATCAAGATCTAGCGAAACAAGTCCTGAAAAACTTTTAATATTTTCAGCAGACTTTGTGGGAGAAAAAACTCCGCCTACAGTGAAGCATGGTAGACTGTCCTTTATTGAAGAATCACCACTATCTCGATACTTTAACACTTGATCAGCCCATCTACCTGTGTAAATCCCATCCAAAACTTGGGCTAATTCAACAGTATAGACCTGAGTGCTCTTCATGTTACGGTATAGACCTACTTGGTTTTTTTGAAAGTTGTACATAACATTTACCAACTTTAACCACGTTGGCTGTGTTTAAATGATGCTTTGGTATAAGTTGTTGCGGGTATAAACTTGTTATGTGCCATTTTAGAGAGCGACATTACTCTTAATGAAAGCAACCCAATGTGTCATAGCTTTTTTCCCTGAGCGATGGCCGTATAAAGGTTTATTATCTGTCAATGCTAAAACTTCTTTTAACGGTATTTCAGATTCGCACCATTTAAAAATAAGAGTTCCGTTTGGCTTCAATACCCTAAAACATTCAGCAAACCCTTTTCTTAAATCGTCTTTCCACGTTTCTTTAAGTAAGCCATATTGAAAGGCTATTTTTCCAGTTGCGCCAGCACCTTTATAAAAATGTGGAGGGTCAAATACAATATGATAAAATGTTTCATTTTCAAAAGGCATTTTTCTGAAATCAGCAACTAAATCGGGATTAACAACAATTGGCTTTCTTCCTATTGTTCCATGAGTTCCTATATCAACTATCCTTTCGCATTTTTCTCGTATGTCAATGAATAACGTTCTTTCGTCTTGATTGTCAAACCAAAACATTCTACTGCCACAACAGGCATCTAATACTTTTTTATATTTCATATTGTGAATAAAAACGGCACATAACAAGGGTTTTGCGTAATAGCCCTATAAAGTGTCGTGGTTAATTTTAAGTTTTTACTAAGGGCTACTACGCAAAGCCCCGATACGTTATAGGTAAGGCTAAGAAACATACTGCACATTTGAAACTTTTTTGACCACGCCAACGGTATCTCCAATTTCGTTTGAGTGTAGCATCAAAGTTCCATCACCTATTAATACTTCATTTTCAAACCACATTTTTTCTTCTTCGTCTGTGAAATTGAAAGTATCTTCTACATCTATTTCAATTGTCATTTTTATTTTCATTTTATTTAAGTTTGTGAGAAGCCCTACCTATAACAGCACATAGGCAATATGGCGGGGTTCTCGGTTAATATTAAGCTTAGTGCTTCTAAGGATGTTTTGAGATAAATCGGAAATTCCGTTTTTCTAATCCGCCACATCGCCTATCTGCAACCCGTTAGCGGTAATGCTTGAATATGGCTACTGCCGATAATCCCCATACCCATAACATACTAATTCCAACAATAGCTTTTAAAAAATTAGGTACTATCTTGTCAAGTGGTGCTGCTGAATACCACAGCATTATTCCGTTTGAAATGAAAAGCACTACCGCTAACACACGGTATAAAATATGCCTTTCTTTGTCAGTAATTTCAAGTTTAAGTTTCATATTTAAGTTATTTTGTTGTTTATAAATATTGCTTCTAATACGGCACATTTCATACCGTCAAACGTTAGTGGCAACCCTAAGACACCACATAAATAGCAGTCGGACGTTCATATTCTTTTATCCCTTTTTCGCCTTGACCTTCAGTAGTCCAATCTGTAACGCTACCTGTATTTATCGTTTCACATTCGACAATGTACATTACTTGACATCCCATAATTATCATTTCGCCAATCTCTATAAACCAGTTAGCGTGTGAACGATTAGGAATAAACCCAAGTGTTTTGCCAGCTTCGTGAACAGCTTTTAAAGTTCCGTGAACAGATTTATACTGCTTACCATCTTTACCATAAAACCAACTTTGTGTGGTTACTAATACTTTTTTGTTGATGAAATTTTGCATTGTATTTTTGATTTGTGAAGAAGGGCAGCCACTAACAAGTGCTATACAATATGGCGGCTGACGTGCTTCGATTAAACATTTTTACTAAATTTAACTTTGGTGCTTCGTATTGGCTTTCGTGCTGAAAACCGCCACATCGTATAGCACCGATACGTTATACGCAAGCACTACACTCTACTTCTATTGGGGTTTCTCGATAGAAACTTTTATAAAAACTTCCCACCCGCTTTTGTGCATCTAAGAAATTTTGTCTATCAGATTCAATCATAATAAACTGCCTATGTGTCTTCAGTGCTGCTATTGCTAAAGTTCCGCTACCAGAACAGTTATCTAATATTAATTCTCCTTCATTAGTGTATGTTTTAATAAGATATTCATACAATTCAACTGGTTTTTGAGTTGGGTGTATTGCCTCTTTTTGCTTATCAGTTGCAATTTTTATTACACTTTTGGGGTAGCGTTCTGTGCTGTCATAAGTTGTTAATCCATGCTCACCATAATTAGTCGTTTTTTTACTATTTCTTTTATGGTGTGCAGTGCTTACCTTCCTATTGTGTCCAGTTGTTTTTTGCGGGTTGTAGGTTGGTAATTTTTTGTAAAAAACCAATATATCTTCATGGCTTCGTAATGGCATTTTCTTTGCGTTCAAGTGTCCTGTTGGTGTTGTCTTTTCCCAAATTAGATTATATCTGTGTAGCTTCTCATTTGACAACATTAACCTTGCAGTAAATTTATCTTGCCCAAATAAAACTATTGCCCCATTATCTTTAATAATTCTTTCGTATTGCTCCCATAGTTTATCAAGAGGTATAATACTATCCCATTTGTTTTTAGTAACACCATACGGCAAATCACAAAGTATCATATCAATAGAACCATCATTGATACACTTCATTTGTTCAAGGCAGTCACCAAAATAAGATTCAGTAATTCTGCACTCCCAAGTTTTTATAAAAGTTTCTTCTTTTTTCATATTCAATATTTGTTTTTAATTAACCGTGCCAGCGTATAACACGGGTTTGGCAAAAGTGGGCAGACACATTCTGCTAAAATTGAGCATCCTACAAGCCCACCTTCGCCAAGCCCCGAACCGTTATATGCAATGGCTACCATACGATTTCATCACAAGCTAATCTCACGGATTTTACCATCAACTCTTCATTGTTGAGATTAAGGCTTCCATCCGCCCCTATTACACTTCGTTTTTCAGCTTTACTTTCGGCATATACCATTGCTTTTTTTGCTGCTTCATCGTAAGAGTTGGCTATAACAAATAGGGGATTCTGCCCGTTGCTACCAAATGATGTGTGGTTCCCCGTATCAGGTTTTCCAAATTCAACAATGAAGAGTTTTCCGTTCTTATTCATATTTTCTGCTTTTAATCCGCCACTGCATATAACAATGGGTTTGTGAAATTTGCCTATTAAGTTTTGTATTTGGATTGAAGATTTGTGCAAGGCAAACTATCACAAACACACAACCGTTAGGCACAATTTAACGAACCCATCCATACAATACCTTACCATCAATTTTCATTTTATAGACAATTCCTTCATTAACCAACTTTTTTAATGTGTTACTAACAGAAGATGATGCGGTATTGTAATCTTTACCCAATGCCAATCCTATTTCAGTTGGTGTTTTGCCTACATTTAAGGATTTTAAATAGTTTGCTACTTTTTCTTTCATAATCAAAAAAACTGTGCCTAACAGCGTATATGCAAGATACGCCATGAAGCGGTTTACAAATATTTAAGTTCATCGTTTGGCGTATCTTGCATATACGCAAAACGTTGTAGAGAATGCTAATGATACCATTCCCCCCAACAATTCATACAAACTACCGCCCCATCTGGCATATAAGTCCTGTTAGGATCGACACAATTGCATATTTTTTTTCCGTATTCGTCAAGCAAAGGGGTTCCCTCATTGTTCAATGATGGAAAATCAGCACTCTCTACAACACCACCCTTGCTAGACTGGGTTTCATTGGTAGATTCTTGTTTTGTAGGTTTCATTTTGTTTTCGTTTAGGTTGATTACTTCGTTTCCTATTTCCCAGCCTCGCAAGGCTGTTTGACGTTATTCATTTTTTTTATTGTCCTCGTACATAACCTCTCTAGCTGTTTTAGATGTTTTGACATGATTTTCTGGGACGACACATTTAACAAAGGTCTGTCCCACTGTTCGATTTGATCTGTTAGTAAGTTGTTCATTTTTTGTTCTGATTAGCTTGTACTACTTTTATAATTTTCTCAACACACCTTTTAATTGACACTTTATTAGTCACTACTAAGGTTGTTCTGATAGCTTGCTCTATTTGTTCTTCCATTTTTTGTTCTGATTAATGTCCCAAAGTAAGCACATGAAAAGCACAAAAACAAGGGAACATCAAAAATTTTTTAAAATGTAGCGTACAAATCGAAAATGTAGCGTCATCTCATGTTACAAATTAGAGCCTCACAATCAGCAAGTTAGGGGTGATTTTTGCCAATGTAATTTTGTAATATCTAATACATAAAAAAATATATATTTATATATAGAGAGTTATAGGTTTTACCACACTACACGCTACAAATGATAAAAACACAACTTTTGTCTCTCATTATCAGCAAGTTACGTGTAATATCAGTGTACGCTACAAAAATATTTGACGCTACACTTGACTTTTGTGTGCTGATCTATTATATTTGTATTGTTGGTTGTCGAGCGAGTTCTATATAGCATCTCGGTTCAAATGTCAACACCCACAGAATGCGAGTTCTTCTGTGGGGTTACTTACTCAGGTGGCGGAATTGGTAGCGCAGAAGCAAGCCTAATAAGCAAGCTGATATTATAGGTTCGAATCCTGTCCTGAGTACATTAAGTAAATTTTAAAAAATAAAACTATGACAACAATTATCATCATCTTAATCAGTGCTCTATCATACAACACTCCAAAAACTTCAACTTACCCACAAGGTAACAATCTTGATCACGGTGTAATTAGATAAGAAATATGATCCAAATCTATTATGAGGATTCTTCAAGTCAAGTAATCCGACCTTCAAACCAATTCCAACCAACAGCACAGAACATTAAAGACCTTGTTTATGCTATTGCAGGCAAATTTCCAGTAAAATATTATATTTCAGACTTTAAAAAATAAAAATATGAGCAACAGAAGAGAACAGTACGGTACTTCAATACCATCCCCAGTAGTAAGATATTATACTTGGGCATCAAACGAGAAAGGATTCAGATACTACGACAAAGAAAAGAAAGAAAACATTGTCGTCTTTCCTCTTTCTTTCGTATTTATCACTGCTAGAGCAACTGTACGTGGCTGGAATGATTCCACAGAATCAGCTATCTATTCCAACGAAGTAAAAAACACAGCAAAAGAAGCTCTACAGGTCTATACTTCAAAGCCAAATAAGCAAGGAAATACACTATTGGCTACAGGCATCTACAAAGAGATTAAATCCAACTTGGCAGGTGGACATTTTGAGAAAGTTGTCTATGGGTATGAGAAGGGTGTTGGAATAGTTAAAATTAATTTGAAGGGGTCTGGTCTACAAGCTTACTCTAACTTTGAGAAAGAGAACAAGAACCTATTCGATAATTTTGTAACTATCTCAACTTTTGAGTCTGCCAAGAAGGGTGCAACAAAGTATACTGTACCAAACTTTGTCCTTGGTGAGAAAGTAGATAGTGAGACAGATAAGATTGTAGATGAAGCTTTCAAAGAAGTGACAAGCTACCTAAATGCAAAAGGAAACAAGGCGGAAGAGAGTAGAGATAATTACTCTCCTGACGCTGAGACAGGTGAAGATGAGCATGAGCCGATCTTAGCTGGTGGAAATGATCTACCATTCTAAAGAATAAAGTTGACTTAAACCACCAATTATATAGGGAGAGAATCAAAAACTCTCCCTTTTTTATTAGAATTATGGAAGAAATTTGGAAGGATATTGAAGGTTATGAAGGGTTGTATCAGGTTAGTAATTTAGGTAGGGTTAAGAGTTTAGGTAGATCTTTTATTGGTAAGAGTGGTAGGCAGTATTTAGTTGTAGAAAAGCTGAGAAAGGTAAGCTATGCAGATAATGGATATTTGGTCGTTGGATTATATAGAAATAGCAGGGGTAAAACCTTCTATGTCCACAGATTAGTATCATCAGCTTTTTTGTTAAACTCGGAAAATAAAGGGACTGTTAATCATATTAATGGTCAAAAAGATGATAATAGAGCTGAAAATTTAGAATGGGCAACACAAGCTGAAAATATCAAACACGCCATTGATAATGGACTTAAAGATAGCATAGGTGAAAGAAATGGGATATCTAAATTAACAGAGCAACAAGTTATAACAATTAAATATGGGTTGACAGGGTTAGATCAACAAAAGATAGCTGAAATGTATAACGTTACTCAAACTACTGTCTCTAAAATAAGAACTGGTAGAAATTGGAAACACATTTAATATGACAAGAAAAGAGCAATATAAAGAACAGATAGATGGGGTATCAATAGAATTGCTACAACATACTGAACCTGATGAGCGGTTTTATGAACACAAGCCTACGGGGAAATGGGTAGCATCAGTAACCACTAAACTAGATGTACTCCCAAAAGATCCATTCCTAGATATTTGGAAGGACAAAAACGGTGTTGCTGCTGTTAATCAAGTGCTAGATGAGGCTGCTAAAACTGGAACTGCAATCCACAACCTCATCGATGACTTATGTAAAGAATACCAAGAGACAGGGCAAGCTAGTTTGATGTGGTTTGATGACAATGGCTACAAAAAGTTTAATAGTGTTATTTGGTCTGCTGTTATGAAATTTGTAGATTTTTTTAACAATTACGTTGATGATATTTTACTTTCAGAACAAAGAATGTTTTCAGACGTACTTGATGTAGCTGGTACTGTCGATGGGGTATTTATGCTTAAAGATGGTCGTGTTGCCATAGTTGATTACAAATATACAAGTGTACTTTCTGAAAAGTTTTCTGTTCAAACATATTGTTACAAGCAGATGGTGGAAGAGACTTACAATATGAAAGTAGATGTCAGAGGTAATCTTTGGTTAAGATCTCAAAAAAGGGGTGCTGACAAAACAGGAAAGAAGATACAGGGCAATGGTTGGGAATTTGTAGAACATATTGAAGATGAAAGAGACGCTTTAATTTACGACTGTGCAAACAAGATCTTTATGGATAAATACAGAAATAAAGAAATTATCCCAGAGCACAGAACCTACCCTACAATTTTAACTATTGGAAATTAAAATAATATTAGTATGATCACTACATCAATTGTTCTTTGTGCATTATTAACCGTAGCACTATACCATTACAGAAAAAATCTAATCTTCCAAAAAAACCTCGACAACCACTACTGTAAGAGATTTGTCGAGGCAGTTACAAAGATCTACATTAATCCACCATACGAAGAAGAAGATAATGATGAAGGTTACACAGATGATCCAATTTTGAGAAAGGCTTTAGGAGTAGATAGAAAAGAAACACCAGATAGCAAAGAAGTAAGTGTAAGAACAACTATTGATTTGGAGGATGTGTATTCATACACAGAATGGACGAGTGCAAAGTATAGTGATGAAAAGTGCCCCTCAGATTGTATGATGCTCTACTTTAGAAATGGTGATCAAATGCTAATTTTTGAGAAGTATGACACCTTTCAAACTTACCACCAGAATTATTTGAACGATAGATTAAGCTTATGAGTCACACCAAAGAGCAATTAGATAGTTATTTTAAAAAGAGGGGTGGGTATAAGAATATGACTGACAGGGAAGAAACTTGGTCAGAGCAGATGTTAACAAACAAGATTGCTACCTACCTGAGAGAACAACACCCCACAATACCGTTCCAAGTTGATTTAAGTGGGGAAGCATTATCAAAAACAGCAGCAGTGAGATCTTCAAAAAATCGTGCTGGATTATTTAAAATGCCTGATTTGACGATCTATGTGAAGAAAGGTGAGTATGGTTGTTTGATGTTAGAGTTAAAGAAACTATCAGCACACCCCCTCAAAAAAGATGGTGGTCTAAAAAAGAACGAGCATATTGAGTTACAGGCTAGATCAATTGAGTGGTTGAGGAAGTATGGTCAAAAAGCGGATTTTGGTGTGGGCTTTTCTGATATAGTGGAGAAGATCAACAAATATTTAACTGATGGAGAGTTTGAGTATCTTTATAAAAAATAATCTCCCTCAAAATCAACAACTTACAAAAATTTTAAGACCGACATTTGGTAGTGTCGGTTTTTTTGTTGAGATTTGATTCATCAAAACAACAACAATTATGAACAAGCTAACAGAAGTAATCGAAAACAGCAACGGTAAGATCTTGACCGTGGTATTTGTAAAAAAAGATGGTACTGAGAGAGTGCTTAACGGTAGACTCGGTGTCACTAAACATCTTAAAGGGGGTGTGTCAAAGAATGGTGATCAGTACATCACTATTTTTGACCTACAAAATGGTGGGTATCGGTCTGTCAATAAGGAGACTATTAAGGAAGTTAGAATTAATAAAGAGGTAATTAGGTAACGTTATTTGGCTTTACGCAGGTGGAGCTAAATAGCACAAAACTTTCAACCTGCACAAAAGATTATTAAAAGCACGTAAGCTGGGTTAAACGCTAACCCCCACTTGCGTAAAACCAATATTAGCGGTAGTTTTATTATGGCACTTAAAGATATTTATACAAATGCTATTCAAAAAGTAATTGATGGTACATTGAAAAAAGAAGAATTATGGGAAGTTTTTGAAGACCACCTTAGAATTGAAAAGGATAGAAACGAAGAATTGGTACAAAGATGTGCGGAATACGAAAAAAGATACAAGCATTTGTTGGAACAATTAAACTCGGCACATAAAGAGCATGAAAAGTTGTTCGGTAAAAATTACCGCTAACGGGCCGCAGCCTTGCGAGGCTGGGAGATATGAAACGAAATAATCACTTATAAACTGAACATTATGGAACCTACAAAGCATGAAACAAACACCGAACCCCAGTCTAGCAAGGGTGGTGTTATCAGCCTTTCTACTTGGTCAATAGAAGAAATAAGAGAGTTATTTGATTTTTTAGAGCCTATAATTTATGAGTATGGAAGGTATGTTTCAGTTGCAAAGCACCTAAATAGTATCTTTGGAAATAATAGAACACCTTCTGCTTGTAGGTCTATGCATAGAAGAAGTATTATTCGACCGTAATGTATGGAAACTTAAATATTATGGTATGATTATTAATTAAATATTTTAATGATGGATTTATACACAACAACAATTAAAGCGATTAGCCCTATAGATGGAGAATTAAAAACTTATGTAGGCCCAAATGTGCCAGGTATTTCGTTTGCGGACGCACAGAATTATTGTGACAACAATGAACTGGGGTACTGCAAAGCAGATGGGGTATTAATAGCAGAAATACCTTGCAAGGAAGGAACTTATCAGCCAGATTGGAATAAAATGGTTGATTACGAAAACAAAAGACTGAATTAAGGTGCGAGGATAAATGTTAAATTATAACACCTTTAGTTAATTAAAAACTAAATTTAATACGAAGATGAATAAAGAAATTTTACAAAAAGCGATTGATAAGTGGGGTAAAGAAACCCAAATCAATAAGATACAGGAAGAAGCACTAAAACTAGCACTTGTATTAAACCAAAGAAATTGCCCCACTAAAGATCCTGAGCAAATGGAGGCGAATTTATACGAAGAATTAGCTGACATGAAAATAATGATGGCACAAGCAGAAATGATTTTTGATGCAAATAGAATAAATGAGCGAGTAAAATTTAAGATCGATAAACTTCAATATAAGATTGACCATTTTATTCATTGATTTGAGCCCTGCCTTTATTGCAGTCTAGTATGGCTGATAACGTATCGGGGCTTTGCGTAGTAGCCCTTAGTAGAAACTTAAAATTAACCACGACACTTGATAGGGTTATTACGCAAAGCCCTTGTTATGTGCCGTTTTTATTCACAAATATTAATTAAAATGAGATACGTAAACGGATTAAATCAAACAATTGCAACTGAACATTCTGATTTAAAATATGGTGAATATCGTTGCACCGAATGTAGTAAAGTAATCAAAAGAGAGGATGTTATTCCAAATGAAAGACACCAATCAATTACCACTAATTCAATTAATTTTTGTAGTAGTAGATGTCGAAATGAAAATCGAAAGGGATATGATAGAATGGTGTCTTTTTAAAATGGCACATAACGTCCCGCAGACATGCTCAGTGCGATAACTTAAACGAAAATATGATTATGGAAATTGAAAATATTAAGGCTTTGGTCGAAGGTAAAAAGCTAAACACCTATCAAATAGCTTTGGCGAAACTTGAATTTGACAAACTGATAGCTTCGCAGGGTACACCGAATCAAGCATTGAGTATGTCTGGTGTTGGAAGCTCGTATTTTTGCGATTGCAAAGCACCTGCTTTGATAGGCAACTCTATGACTGATGAAGTTTTATGCGTTAAGTGCAATAAAAAACGTGCAAAAATATAGCATCCAACGGGCGGGTGCTTGGCGAAGTGGCTTGTGTGCGTTGGCTTGTGTGTCGGAAAGCCATTTTGCCAAACACCTGTTACCAGCAGTTAATTTTCACAATTTAAAAAAATAAATATGATTTGGAACAACATTAAAGACAAAAAGCCATTAGCCTACCAAAGCGGTGGATGGGATGGCAAAAAGAGCGACAAAGTTTTAGTATGCACGTTAAGCGGAAGATACTACGTTGCGGAGATGTATGAAGGTATTTTAGATGGTAGCGAATTTTGCGACTTCTACGATGACCTAGATTTTGAAATTGAAAACGTGGCTTTTTGGACGGAGATTGATAGTCCGTTTTAATTGCTGGTAACGGAACGCATCTATATTTAGTTGCGGACTTTTAAAACGAAAACTTTAATTTAAAAACAAAATTATGTTAGAAAACGAAAACTTGAATGAAGCAGAAAACCCGCAATTGAATATAGGTGCTGTTAGTGGCAGTTTTAATATTGGGGATGAAGTTGAATTAGAAGTTTATGGCGAAATATGCTGTGAGCTTTGCGGTGAAACTATCCATAATCATATTGACTGTCCTGTTTGCAAAAGTGATTATGCAGGAACAGACCAATATTGTGATTTGTACGATGAAAAAGAAGTAACGTGTGAAGATTGCGGAACTACTTTTGCAAAAACAAGTGATAGCTGGTATTATGATTGCAAAGCGAAGATAGTGTCGTTCGGCAAAAATTGCCACTAACGTTTTGCGTATATGAGAAGTGGCACTTGTAGAATGTTGAAATTTAGCACAAATGTTTATGTGCCATTTCTTATATACGCTGTTACCTGCTGGTGCGGTTTATTAGCAGGATTTTGATTTGAAAACGAATAGAAAATTTAAAAAGTTTTAGTATGAAATATATGGGAAGTAAACGTAGGATTGCCAAAGACATTCTACCAATAATTTTAAAAAACAGAATGCCTGAACAATTTTATGTAGAGCCATTTTGTGGTGGTTGCAATATGATTGAACTTGTTGAAGGCAACAGGATTGCAAATGATTATAACGAGTATGTCGCAGAAATGTGGAACGCACTTGTAAATAGAAATTGGCAACCACCTACTGAAATAACAGAAGAGCAATACAATGATATAAAAGCCAATAAAGAGCAATATTCAAAAGAACTTGTAGGATTTACGGGAATAGCAGTAACATTCGGCTCAACTTGGTTTGGAACTTATGCAAGAAATAAGCGAGGTACTAACTATGCAATGGAAGGTAGAAGTAATTTAATGAAGCAAGTTGAACGATTGCAAGGAACGATATTTACATCAAGTTCTTATTGCGATATTGCTTTACCTAAAAACTCAATCATTTATTGCGACCCACCTTATGAGGGTGTTGCTGGATATAAAGACAAGTTCAATCATATTGCTTTTTGGCAATGGTGTAGAGAAAAAGCAAAAGAAGGGCATTGTGTTTTTATTTCCGAATATAATGCACCGAATGACTTTGAATGTATTTGGCAATCCGAACTGAAAACAAATATGAATGCTAAATATGAAACAAAGCCTGTAGAAAAACTTTTTAAATTTTCTCCCACAAATGTTCAATAGTAGCAGTATCGTAGCACTTGCAGGTAACGTTTTGCGTATATACGAGGTACGCCAAACGATAAATTTCAAATTATAAACAAATGCTTGTAGGCGTATCTTGTATATACGCTGTTATAGGCAGTTAAAACTTAAAAATTATGTATTTATTACAATATTATGTTATTGATTGGGATAAGGTTAAAACCCAAGAGGATTTGATTACGATTCTTAAAAACCTACAATTAGGATTTGAAAACCCAAGTGAAGATTTAAAGAAACTTTGCAAGTTCGTTAATAAATCCGATGGTCAAGAGGTTACGTTTGATTAATTGCCTATAACAAGTTTATACCCGCAACAACTTATACCAAAGCATCATTTAAACACAGCCAACGTGGTTAAAGTTGGTAAATGTTATGAGATCCAAATGGGTAATAGAAGGGATTGATCAATACAAAATTGGTGAAGACGGCAACATTTACAAGTTGCCATTTTTTAGTAAAGGTAAGTGGTATCAGTGTAGGGTAGTAAAAAAACAATACCCAAACAGGTTCAGATTAAATAATAGTTGGTGGACAAAAGCACAACTTAGAACAAAAATTAAGAAAGATTTAAACCCATCACAATTATTTCCAGAAAAAAGTGATTGTCCCTTTTGAAAAGTGAAAAATTTATTTTAAATTTATCTTATAAAATAAACAAAAACAATATAAAAACTACTGTAATATGGATTACGAGAAAATAAAACAAAAAGTAGTAGCTAGAGAAATTAATTGCGAACAAGCATTTGAAAGTCTTGCTGAAATAGGGTACTGTCCAAATTTATTAAGTGATGATACCGGGCACTGGGCTGTTACATTTGATGGTTTTCAAAGTGTAGCAATGGGAAACGAACCAGAAGATATTGTAACAACTTGTTTTCTTGAAGCATCTAATTGGAAAGATAGTATTTATGAGGCACTTGTGTGGGCTTTGCATATAGACAATTAAATTTAACAATATGGAATGGTACAAAATAACAAGTTTGGTAGTAATAGGCTTATTCTTTATAATCGCTATTGTTACAGATGGTTTTGATTGGTTAAAAGATGATGATGATATTCACGGAGGGGGTATTCATCCTTGATAAGTTGTAAATTTGAGACAATGAACATACTACTAAACGAACAGGCTCATCGTGTGCTACAACAGATCGAGCAAACTAGCACATTTCCCACACTAGATACTGGGGGGGTGTTCTTTGATGGAGAAGCTTATTGCTGGGTGGGTTACAAGATTTTGAACGGTAACTTTGAGACAGATACATTTGACACGAATGAAGAAGCACTTAAATTTGTGATAAGATGAAAAAAGTAATTGCTATAGCCCTACTAGACGTAATCATTTGGGTAGGGATCGTTTTAGGGACTTATTATATTGTGGAGGCACTAACATGAACATAATATTTGTAACAGAAAGAGATTGTCCACATGTATCATTCACAAAGATAGGTTTAGAACAGGCAGAATTTCCGCTATATTCTGCCCTAGATCTTGAAACTACAGGGTTGATATTCAATAAAGACGAGATTTTACTTGTAGTACTTGGTGATAAAGATGTTCAGTACGTGGTGGACTGGTGTAGTGTTCATAAGGAGCTACTATTTTATAAGATGGCCAACATAAGTAAGTTTATTGGTCACAACTTATCATTTGATTTACCTTGGTTGATTGAGAGGGGGTTTGATTTTTACACAGGTCAAATTTATGATACAATGGAGACTGAATTGACGTTAATCAAAGGCACTGCTCATTCTGTGTCATTACAAAATACAGTAAAGAGAAGGTTAAACATTGATACGTTCGATAAGGGAATCACCAAAGAGTTTACTTTTATGAACAGAAATAATCCCTTCTTTGAGGATCGACATATCGAGTATGCAGCTAAAGATATTGTTTATCTCTATGATGCGAGAGTACAGCAAGAAAACTATCTATCTAAGTACAATCAGCAAGAGTTGACCTCCTACAACAATGACATGGTTATAGTTACTTCTTACATGAAAGTGGCTGGTATGTATGTAGATAAAGAGCAATGGATGAAGCTGTACTATGACAATTTGAGAAGGGCAGATTTGTTAGAGGTAGAACTTGATGAGGAGTTGAATAAACTTGGACTAAAACAAAATAAGAGGATCAAGCAACGTACACTTCAAACAGATATTTTGTGGGGCACTATTGATGTAGTGAATAAGAACACAAATAACATCAACTACTCTTCTCCTGCACAAATAGTTGATATTTTTAGATCATTAAAACAACCAATACCAAAGTCTGCTAAAGAAGATAAGAACAGCATAGGCACACCAACATTACAACAGTATCTAATTGATAGACCAGATACTCCTTTAAAAACTTTCATCAACAAGCTAATTGAGTATAAAGATCTTTCAAAGAAGTGTAATGCTTTCGGTAAGAGTTGGATAGAGGAGTTTGTTGATGAAGATAGTCGGGTAAGAGCACAGTTTAAGATCAACAGGACAACTACAGGAAGATTAAGTTGTGCATCACCAAACCTACAACAGATCCCAGCAGACCAAAGATACAGATCATGTTTTATTGGACACAAAGATAACTTTATCTGGGGGGCTGATTTAAGTGGGGCTGAGTTGAAGATATTGGCTAGTTTATCTGGGGATGAAATAATGTTGGAATTGATTAAAAATAATGGTGATATTCATGGTTATGCGGCTACTAAGGTGTTACGTTATTTGTCTGGAGATGAAAACATTGTAGTAGACAAGAATAATAACAAAGATTTCAGAACAAAAATGAAAAACGTTATCTTTGGGCTTAGTTACGGGGCATCTTCAAACAAGATTGCAGAACTACTTGATATTAGTAAGTATCGTGCTGAAGAAGTGTACAAAATTTTAAAAAATACTTTTGTTGGTACATTTGATTATCTCGAAAAAGTTGCTAGCTTTGGTGTATCGAATGGTTATGTAACATTTGAGAAGAAGTGGAATGGGAGGAGATGGTTTCCTGAGATGTTTGGTACTTATAATAGTAGTCAAAAAAGTGCAGTGGAGAGGTACTGTAAGAATAGCCCGATCCAAGGTACAAATGCTGTGATGATCAAAAAGTCAATGGTAGACATTTTTAAGTATATTGAAGAGAACAACTTAAAAAGTAAAATTATTGCCTCGGTACATGATGAGATACTGATTGAGGTTGATAAAGATGAAGTTGAGCACTGTAACAAATTTGAAGAGATTATGTTACAAGCATCCAATTACTTCTTAGATGGAGTTGAGATGGAAGTTGAAAGTTATATTGATAAATGTTGGAAAAAATAATTGTTATGAAAGTAAGTAAACTATCAAAAATTTATTACCTTGTAAGCTCTACGGGGCAAGTACTAGAAGCACATGAAGATCCAGAAAGTTACAGGTCTCTTGGGGTATCTTCACTTGATGTAGTTAGAATTGCTCATGGGAGAAGTAGAAAAAAAGTCAAAGTTGGAGAAAGTTTGTGTACATTTAAAGTTAGTGTTTTATGAAAGGAAACTATCAACTACCTAAATTTAGGAAAGGTAATAAGGTCAAGACACCAGATGGAGAGGGGCATATTAGTGGTATCTCTTATGAAGGTGGATCAAATTGGTATAATGTAAAAGGTAAATTTTATAGTGAGAATGAGTTACAAAAAATTTGAAAGAGCATATCAAAGAGCCTTAAAAGATTGTAGAGGGGTAATAAGGTTAGGAGGCTACACTGGGATAGCTGATCATAGAGATTTAGTAAATGAAGCAGTTTCATATTGTTTAAAAAAATACGATTTTAATGACAATGATTACACAGAAGCACGTATCTTAGGGATTATAAAACAAGTAGCTGTGTGGACTAGAATAAAGTGGATGAAATATAAGAAAAATCAAGCGGAGATGTATAATAAGACTTATCTACATTCATTTGCCTATGATCTTGATACTTATGGATTTATGAGTAATAAAATTGATGAGTCATCTATCTTTTCTAAATTTGATCTACAAAATAATGGTCTTGATCTACTGATTACACGTATAAATGGTGAAACAAGGGAGGAACAAGTTGAGGAGGGTAGATTTAAAACAGTTAGAATTGCTCAATATGCCCATGAAAAAGAGGTAAAGAAAGTGCAAAAGTTGATTGAATTTGAGAATAGACAACTAAGTAAGGTATGGTAGAAAATAATATAAGATTTTGGTTGTTATTGTCAGAAATAAACACTATCTTGACAGTCGTATCTATTGAGCACCCAGAGTATGAGGAAAGGATCAATAAGGTAAAGAAAGAACTTACAGCACACATTACTGAGGGGTTGGAAGTCTCAAAACAACTTAAAAAAGTAGAAGTAGAAGATTGGTATAGGAGAAATAATTAATATGGGTATTAAATTAGAGTGGTACAATTCTTATAGTTACCAAATTGAGGTACTACCAAGGTTTACAATTTTATACACTGAAGATATAAAGGTAGTATCTTTTGAGTGGCTATTCTGGGGAATTTATATTAGAAAAGAGATAAATAATTAATTAATATGGCCGACATAACAAAATGTTTAAACGATGCTTGCCCTGTAAAAGATAAATGTTACAGATGGACAGCACAAGAGGGTGAACGTCAATCAGTGTCAATGTTTGATTTTAAGGTGGTTGAGAGAAAAGTACATTGTGAGTTTTTCTGGCTCAATAGTAGTGATAAAAAAGATAATGATTTAACTAAAGTATTTGATGGAAGAGGTTATAAAATTTGAAAATCCCTTCTGTAACGGGTGCACTGTTACAAAAGTAGTTGATGAAAGTAGTAGGTCATCGGCACAGATTAAAGAATTGTTAGAGCATAATGTCTTGGTAGATGAGAATGAATGGTATGTACTATTTGAGAATGGTACGTTGATTAAAAAAGGTAGATCTCGTATAGCTACCAGTGATTATTTGAACAACAAAAAGTTTTTATCTATAAATAAGTTTTATGAGAAGGTTTAAGTATATTGGGACAGAACTTGAAGCAGAAGACTACCGTTTTGGGAACTACGATGACTTTCCTATTATTGGAGAGGTTTATCCTGAAGATAAATTTTTTGGAGGGTCAACTATTGCTGAATGGGTAAAGGAAGGAGAATTTATAGCAGATGATTGGCAGGAGGTATTTGATGAAGAAGTTACCTCTAATAATTTTTCTAATAAAGTTGATAAAATATTGGAACATATTAGAGAAGTGTTAGTCACTAAAAATGAAAAGTATGGAGATTCAGCTTTAAACCCAGTAAGAATATTTTCTACAGTAGATTCTACAGAGCAAATCAAAGTTCGAATAGATGACAAACTTAGTAGAATAAAAAATTACAATGGTAATTTAGAAGATGAAGATGTAGTGACAGATTTGATTGGGTACTTGGTATTATTAAAAATAAATAAACAATGACAAAGGTAACATTAAAATACAATCCAGAAGAGGAGATTTACACTGAAGATGCTTGGCTTTTAAATATAGCCATGAGAAATGCCTACAAATCTGCCTTGTTTGATATTAGTCACAATATGTGGAGAAAGTGGAAACATGACGATACAGAACTTAATGTTGATACTTTACGTGAAGAGATTAGTAAAATTTTGTACGATAATGGAATAAGTTATGAACATTTGGAATAGTAGATTAGTCAAATTAATTGTGTTAGGTGTCCTATTCCTTGTAATATCAGCTAATACATTTGGTCAAACAAAAGCTGTATCATACCATACTAAATTACAGCAAGAAAGGTCTTTTGAAGCGTGGGAAAAAGAACAACCTTCAAAAAGGATACGTGCTGTTAACAGTGCTGTAAAACAATCAAAAGATGTAAAAGGGAAAAATAATAGTAAAAGTAAGTTAAGGAGAAAAGAAAATAGAAAACGTAAACAAATAATAAAATGAGAACACTAGTTAAAGCACTGTGGATGTTGGGAATTTTGTTGACACTTAACATCATAATACAGTCAGAATCAAAAGCGCAGTCAAAGAAAAACATTGAGCAGTCTGAGGTAAAAACCACGTCTCCAGTATTTTCTTTTATTTATGTAGGTGAAGAGGGGGATGGTGCTGTAGAGCTTCAGATCCATGACAGAAAGTATCAGTTTGTAGGAATGGGATATGACAGATTATCTGATCAAGCAAAGGGCAATGATCCAAAAAATCCTTTAATAAAACTGATCAATATGCCAGAAGTTGATGCTCTAGCATTTAGACAAGCAGAAAGTTTGGAAGAAGCTAAACGTGCTGTAGATGGAGTAAATGTTATTTCAGTAAGACTAAATAGTTTAAGAGAAGCTGCCAGAAAAATATACCCATAAAAAAGCCCCTCGTTACTAAGAGGGGCTTAATTTTGATTACTTACCAAACAACTTTATAAATGCCTTCTGTGTAGCAATTACAGCTATGTCAGAAGGTATTTTTTTGTTGACAATAGACATTAAGATTTGAGCAGCTAAAAAGATCCAGTCCTTAACTCTTCCCTCTTTCTTCTTCTCTTTTAGGTGCTCAAGTAGTGCCACAGTAGCCGATTCAGGAGTTTGGTGTGCCTGTACAAAGCCCTCAACAACGCCCACCTGATAAGCTACTCTTGGCAGGTGTACTTTGATTGTCTCATAAACAAGATCGCCCTTACTGTTACCTACCTTGTTAAACACCCAGTCAAAAATGTCATCGTTCTTTTCAATTACTTCTTTAATTTCATTGACAACTTTAACTGCCAAAGGTGCTTTTTCTTCTACAAGGTCAATCAGATCCCCCAAAACATTCTTTAGGAAGTCAGATACTTTGTTGATAAATGTTAATAGTTTTTTCATGTGTATATTATTTAAAGTATAAGTTTGCTTCTGCTTCTCTTCTCCTAGTAAGTCCAGTTAATACTTTTCCAGAAGCTTTATTCCATCTTAAAAATTGTGCTCTTATTGATGGATCGTTTGGTGTGGCGTTAACTATTTTAAGAAGGGTACTATTTTTAAGATTAGCTACTCCAATGTTATATGCTAAACAGACTAAAGCACTAAACTGATTTTCATTTAAGGTTACTTTTAGTAAAGACCTAACCCTTTTGGCGAAGTCCTCTGCTATCATTAAGAACAATTTTTCAGCACGTTCTTTCGTGATAACGTCACCTTCTTTTATTTTCCTACCATCCTCGTAGTACGTGTTGCCATATCCGATTGTCCACACATTTGCTGGACAGAGGTATGCTTTTAACTTCAGTCCCTCAAAATCATGCATTAATTTTATACCAGCTTCGTTAAGTTTCATATAGATATAATTAAGACCCCTAAACTAAACCCAATCATAAATGAAATAACAGAAATCATTCCATACTTCTCTCTCATACAGCAATCAAGTTAACGATTATATCAGATAATAATTGAAAGAAGTGTGTACGAGATTCTTCTGGTAACATATAAGATGCTACCCCACCTAAGACTATTAAGAATACAGCCCAAGTACTATACCTTTTTATCTTTGAATTATTTACTTCTACTTCTACTTCTTCTTCCATAAATTAGGTAGTTCTTTGATATAACAGATTACTCCTTTAATAGATTCCTTGCTCTTATTCACTTGCTCAATAAACTTGATCAACGTACCTAGTGCTGTGAGTATTAGAATAAAAACTCGTAATGTGTCGATCATGTCAATTGCTGAGATAAGTGTTCCAAAAGTTGCGAATCCTAGAAGATATTCATAAGGGGAAATATTGTTCATTACATTATTAGGTAAGGGTGTGGTATTCTAAAACTAAACAATAAAAAAGGCTACCTAGTTTAAAGGTAGCCAACTTTATTTTACACTTTATTACTAAATTTTACTCTTTATTAGGTTCTTCCTCAATAAAAAGTTTTAACTCTTTCAGCCTCAAAATCTCTACTGGTTTAAGATTTACTGATAGTAGAACTTCTTCAGAGAAAGGTGTTAGATCAAGTTCAACTTCTTCTAGGAGAACTTTTGTGTAAGCTTCATTTGCTTTCTTATTGGCCTCTTCATCTTCTTTGTTAACCCCATCTAGTTTGTACTTCTTGACGATAGCTTCTCTAGCAGACTCAGTTATTTTGTAAGAAACTTCGATTGCGTTACTCCTCTTAATATGTTCTAGGGCATCCTTTGTTGAAGGAAAATCTGCCTCTAACAATTTAGCGTAAATAGTTAGAAGTTTTGAGAGATGTACGTTCTGTATTTTAATCATAAGTTAGAAAATTAGTTCAACAAGTAGTCCTCCTAGAATAGTTAGTGCCCAGTCTAAGTAAGTGTGTTTTACATATTCAGGTGAAATAGAAGCTACTTTACGGTGGTCAAAAAACTCTTTGTAACCACCTATAAGTAGAGCAGCACCAAAACCATACCAAGGTTCTTTTGTAATAACAAGAACTGTGCAAGCAATAATTATTCCACCAATAAAGTGAAGTAATTTATCTGACACACCAGACAATATTTTGAAGTTAAACATAGTAGTATTTTTTATTTGTTAACGATAAATATTTTTAAAGGTTACGGACGGTCAAATGATTTAAAGTTATCCATCATTGTAATTCCTTGCAAGATAAGACTTTCCCAATTAATAAGACTCATCCAAAAGTCAAATTCAGGTATGCTATTTTCTAGCAAGGTGTTAAATCTTGCTTCGTAATCCTCTTCAGATTCCCCTTCTTGGATTGGAAAGGTCTCTTTAGTGATCATGATACCGTCTTGCGTGACCTTATTTTGGTTGCTGATCATTCGTGTGATGTTACGAACGGCAACAGTTGGATCATTGATTGGTTGGTCTTTTTCATCTAAAGGCACTTCCTGAAATTCAAGTTTAGCCTCGTCAAGATCGTAATCAAGATAGGCAACCTGTCTGAGTTGAATGCCTCGTGGTTTACCTGTGATGTGGTGGTTGCTGATTTTAATAAATGGTTTTTTCATTGTTTTATACGTTTACCCATGTTAAAGTTCCTGAATTGTTTCTTAATACTTGATTTACTGCTGCGTTATATCCTGAGATTGTTGGTAGTAGTTCAAGTATTACCTGATTAGCCGTCCTTTGCTGGATAACACCCGTTGCTGATGTGGTTAGGAAGTTACCTGTGGCGTTAGCTATTGATCTGATACGTGCTGTACCGTTGACGTCTAGGGTGTTTGTAGGAGAGTTTGTGAGAACTCCTATAGTGTTTCCTGTTATTCTTATTCTTTCTGACCCTTGAACAAAAAATCTTAAATTTTCATTTGCGAAAATTGTAACTGACTCATTTAGGGGGTCTCCAGTAATATTGGCAGAGTCTCCTATACCCCAGAGGTTTGTATTAGAACCAGGTCTTGTCCCAAAGATACTACTTGAGCCAGTTTCAGACCTTATTGATAATGTTGCATTACCTGTTTGTCTTACTACTACTGTTGAGTTGTTAAAATTATTTCCACCAATATTTAATCTTTTATTAGTGTTATCCCATAACAACCCACTATCTCCCGCCTGGCTACTCGTATCATTCCAAAACGCCACTTGTCCACTTACACCTGTTCCTCCTACTGCCCCTATGTCAGCCCTAGTCTCCGCAGCCGTTCTCTGCTGAATCACCCCCGTAGCCGAAGTGGTCAGGAAGTTGCCTGTTGCGTTTGCTATTGATTGAATCCTTACATTGCCGTTTACATTTAACCGTTCGCCTGAGTCTGTGGCTATACCTATACTAAAATTACCCGTATTAAACAAGAAAAAACCATTTGGTTCTACTGGAGTCGTTCCTGCATTATGGGCTAGAAAAGAAACTCTAGTTGGGTATCTTCTTATATCAAATCGCTCATTTGTCGCACCTATTGCTGTAATAACTAAGCCGTTTTGAGAATCAGGGGTACCTATGGTTATTGCACCTGTTGAAATAGGTCTAAATGTTGCACTGCCTAAAACTTGCAATTTAATTGCTGATGACGATACTGTGTCTATTGAAAGTAATTTTGTAGCATTATCCCAAAATAGGTTATTGCTCCCCGTTTGACTACTCGTATCATTCCAAAACGCCACTTGTCCACTTACACCTGTTCCTCCTACTGCCCCTATGTCAGCCCTAGTCTCCGCATCCGTTCTCTGTTGAATCACCCCCGTAGCAGAAGTAGTCAGGAAGTTACCGACACCGTTGGCGATTGTTCTGATTCGGGTAGTGCCGTTGACGTCGAGGGTGTTGGTGGGTGATATCCCACCTACGCTAAATGATCCACCAGTAGTCATCTGGAATCTTGTTGTTCCAGTAAATGAGTAATTTAAAGAGGCTACATTGCAAAAAATCATGGCATTATTAACAGCACCACCTACCATCGTTGAACCATCTCCAATTGCTAATAGAGTTGTATTAGATGCTCCTTGACTAAAAAATAATCCTGAACCTTGACCATTAGCAGAACCTCCACGAAGTCTCATAATTGCATGATCTGAATCATTCAATACGTCAAATGCAAATGAAGGTGCTGTACCAATGCCAATTCTTCTATTCACAGAATCGTACACAAAACTACCACTCCCCCCCACCGTATTAACACCAGTTCCAAAAGCAACTTGTCCTGATGCAATTGTTCCTCCTACTGCCCCTATGTCAGCCCTAGTCTCCGCAGCCGTTCTCTGCTGAATCACCCCCGTAGCAGAAGTAGTCAGGAAGTTACCGACACCGTTGGCGATTGTTCTGATTCGGGCTGTGCCGTTGACATCTAGTAAATTTGTAGGAGTGCCAGAACCGATCATTACGAGGCCAGTACCGTTTGGTGTTAATGATAAGTTGCCATTTAAAGTAGTAGTTATAGATTGAGAGCCTTGAGATTGAAGTGATCCTGAATCAGTAACTAACCACCTCAATGTAGTTGTCGATCCAGAAGATACGCCTGTTTCAAATCTTATTTCAGAACCTTTAAAACCAAGTTGTCTTAGATTTGAAGTTATTGGATTATGGTTAGCGGTTAAATATACAGGAGATGAGTTTTGAGCGTTTATTAATAAACCTCTGTCAGCAGCTAAAGAGGTATTTAATGTAAATCCAAACCCTATACCAAGTGTTAATACCCTAGTAGAAGAGTTATAGGCCATGTCATCTACTCCAGCAGCTACGCCAGCAGTATTGCCCCCAAATGCTATTTGAGTTGGCAGCAATGCACTTACTAATCTAGCATTAATCTGCCCCTGAACCTTTCCAAATGCCTGTAAGATAGTATCTGTGTTAGCAATTGCAGTATTTCCACCGACTGTATAGCCTGTGATTGGTGAAGTTAGGTTCAGCTTGTTGTTAAATGTATTCCAATCAGTAGAACTCAACGCCCCCGTGGTAGATGTAGAAGCAAGTCCGATAGTCAACACCTGAGTAGTAGGGTTGATCGCTAGACCGTTTGCAGGTGATCCGATGGTGACGGGGTTATGACCTGCTCCTGAGATTTGACCAATAACCCAACTTTTGGTAACCAAAGAATGATCTGTCCAATTAGCTGAATAGTCATCAGCGTATTCGAGACCTTTGGAGTTGATTTGGTCTGTTAAAACTATTGAATTGTCAGTATCAAATATTAATCCTTGACTTTGAGAATTAATGTTTTTTAATAAATCAATCCTTGACCCTATACTACTAGCCTGAAATTGATAATATGCCCCAAATAAATCACTTGTTGATGAATCTTCCCAAGAGGCTCTAAATTGTAATTCAGCGGAATCAAAATCAAGTCCTGTACTACTAGATTCTGTACCTGATATAAAATTTGATTTTATTCGAAAACCACTTTCAAAAACAGAATTATCTGAATAATCTATTCTACCAGCCCCATCATTACCAAGCTGAATTTGATTTAATGAATCAAGGGATAAACCTGCGCCAGCTTGAACACTTGTGATAAAACTTGGTCTGACAAAGATTATACCATTACTAGCACTCTTATTTATTACAGCACATACTTCTACAATATTATTTGGTGCTGTAGGTATAGTTGTTTGAAATCCTCCTGAAGTAGTAGTTGATGCATATAAAATATCTCCTTCGTTAAAAGAGTTGGTATTTATGCCTCTAATCCTACCAAACCACATTACTTTCCCATCAGCACCATTGTCAATATCCTCACTTGTCACGCCCATGAAACGTGTAGAAGGTACAGATCCATCAGCAATAAAAGGTGCAATAAGTAATCGTCCAGAAGAGCCTAAAGTACCTGCAAACCTCACAGCAGTTCCTTTTGGGATAAGTACACCTGTTTGGTTTTTTACTGGGTAGTACTGATCTTCACCAACTTTTAAAACAGTGCCATTCATGATAACAGCTAATGTGTTATCATCTATATCCCAGTAAGTTGTTCCCTGATCAGTTGGTGTAGAAGTTGGTGTTGTGTCATATTTAACATACCCAGTAGACAAACCTTTCTCACCAAGATCTACATCATCAACAGCACCAGTGTAAGGAACATAATCACCAATCAACCCCCCATTAATATCACCTAAAGATATTGCTTTCTCTTCTCCAGATGATTCTCTCCACACTCTAATTAAATCAGTGGCCTGCCCTCGTTCAGTTTTGCCGAGGTCTATAGTACGCTTAAATTCGCTTTTCTTAAAACTTTTTTCTGACATTAGAGTTGTTTTAAATAACCTTCAATCTGAGCCTCATCTTCCACACCACTATATTCAACAGAAGTTATAAATATCTGTTCTACTTCTCCACAAGGATTAGTGATAGATACATAACCATAGTTGTTTGTATCATTATTACCTCTTAAACACTTTTTAAGAGTAATTAGTTGTTCAAAAGATAAAGATGTTGAGAAAGATACTTTAATAGGTAAAAACAAATAATCACCGCCCCAAAAGTTAGCTATTGATACATTTGACCCTTCTTCAATACTATCTCTATCAATATCTCCTAACAAACATTCTTCACCAACTTTAAACTGCGTGACAAGTTCTACGTTACCATCCCCTTGTTTAAACACAATTTGATCTGTACCTAACTTACCAAAGAACCCCCCATTAATTAGCTTTGCCCAATTGTATAACATTCTCTTTGGTGTGTAGCGAACATTGTAAGAGGTGGCAGGGGAGAGGATATTGTTTATTGTTGAAAATGGTTGTGCTCCTTCTGGTAATAGTAGTGAACTTGTTGTTGTTCTTGTAATAATAACATCATTTACACCACCAACTGTTCCAACAAGAGATTCTGCAAAACCAATAAATGTGTTATAATATACAGTACCTAAGATCTCCCATGAAGTAACACTAAAGTATACAACAGTTCTTTCCTGTAACACACCTGCCATAGAAGTATAATCAACAACTTCACCAACTTCTAACACAAAGTCATACGTTCCAGAGATGATAGTTAAAGTAGTATCTTCGTAGCTAATGTTTTCGTTTGGATACTCAAATGTTTCAGAAGGTGTGGCAGAAGTTAGTTGTACACCAAAAACTTCTTCATCTTCTTTAAAGTTGCTCTTTACTTTATTACCATCTTTTTCAAATTGTTTTCTCCTCAAGATCTCAATCTCGTAAGCAGATAGTGTAATGTCAGTTATAATTGATAACTTGTTCTTATTTGTTTTAATTGGTGTTTGGTAGATGTGCTTTGTGTGCACATCATCTAAAGTAAATCCTTTATCAGTTTCTCTTTGTTTACTATACTTACTGAAACCCACCTCAATCTCATTGTAATATTTTGAAGTATCTATCTCTTTAGAATAGTTACTTACTTGATCGAAGTTAAATATTTCACTATCTTGATAAAAATATTCTGCTGGTTCTAAGGCAATTAACTCTCTTTTATTAATATCATACTCAACGCCCCATCCTAAACAAAATAGCTTAGACAAACTTTCAATGATGTTTTTTGGTGCAACTTTTAAATTCTTATCAGTTACTCCTCTGACATTGAACCCGTTAGTTAAGTACAATAAGCTACCACATCCCCCAACATCAAAAAAGTCACTCTTCAATATCTCATACGTACTAACCTCCGTGGCACTTTTACATATCGTATTTACAACATCATAGATAGTTTCTATCTTTGCAGTAGACTGTTTAGCTTGTGTCTGACCAACAATTTCTATTTGAGGAATTGTTATATCGTACTGGTATGGGTAAGCAGTGATTGCAGTAATAGCACCTAATGTTGGAAAAGTAACATCTGTTGGGTCAATCTCTATGTAAATGTAGAATGAGTCATCAAAGCCCATCTCATAGGTCAGATCAATTTTAAACTCAACTACTCTGTCTGGATCTAAAAATTGTGTGGGACTAAAGTTAAATAGGGAGTTTACTGAGTTAGATTGGATTACTGTTACATTATCTCTGTCAACGTGAATAAGCTTCAACGTCATAAAAGAGAAGTCGGTAAAACTTGCCTCGTTCTCCAAGAATAAACCCACCCAAAACTTTACTGATATATCATAGAACCCAGCTTCTTTTGCTTTAAATACATACTTTAGGTTAGGGAAGGGGTCTACGCTATCAAGTTGAAAATCATAAGTCACAAAATCTTCAAAGTCATCGTCTCCAGATCTACCATCATTAAATCTCAAATACCCCACATCAGAAGTTTTAGCAAGCCTCTCAATATCAGGATTTGGTGCATCTGGGGTTCGGAAAGCATCATCAAACCAAGCTTTCGATGCAAGTCCCAACCCAACACCAAGCACATCTTCTGGAAGTTCGATTTTATACTCAATGCGTTTTGGTATAACTTTGCTGTATAATCTGACATCTTTGGTAAGTTCAACTTCTTGTGGTATTTCAAAAGCAGTTTGTAGTAAGTTATCAAAATCTAATTCTCTCAAACTAAAGTCAATTAACTCACCATCTTCTACTTCTTTGTACTCGTTAAAATCTACCTTACCGATATAAAATATTGTTAGTGCCTCTTCACTACCAAAACCATATATAAACTTTACATCTACATCAACACCTTCGCTAAATAGTTGTGATTTTAGATAGTTATACCCAACACTACCAATCTCATAAGACAAACTATCTACAGCAAACTCATAATTAAAACCATGATATGTTTCATCACGTTCTAGCTTAAATTTACCTGTGTCAAAATTGATTGGCTCATCAAGTAGGTCAGTAGCATCGTATTCACTCAAATCAACTACATCTCCACTAAAGAACCTGTCAGTCATACTTTTAACAAAGAAGAACTTAGGACAAGATGTGTCATAAATAGCTTCTTGCTCAGTAGGGGGTGGGATAATGCTTTCTAAAAATGTAGCTTTTAATTCAATTGCATTTGCTGGCATTGTAAAAGAATAAGATGTAGATGTACTAACAACTACACTATTTATTTTCCAATTAACAAACGAAAAATTACTAGAAGGGATTGCTAAGATATTAACTGTTGTGCCTTCTTCTTGCATGATGCCACTAGAAGAGGAAGCACCTACTTTGACACTTCCTCCATTAGTTGGATCTTTTACTACTGTTATTAAATACTGAGCCATTAATATCTTTTGTTTAACCTTCTTAGTCTAACATTACGTTTTACCACATAGTTTGTTACTCCCCTCTCATCAAAGTTTGTTTGGTTGATTGGGATGTTATTTACAGCTTGTTGAAATTTTGCACCAATTAAATCATAGTCAATTTGATCTTTCTCAACTTTAATTACTGTGCTCTTATTTAGATATTTTTCAGCAACACCATTGTAGTCAAAGTTTGGATCTGTCAATAACTTCTGAGTGATATGTGCTGGGATAACTTGTGATCCTTTAGATAGGTGTGTGATAGAAGCTTTGTCAGGAGATAGACGTGCTTGTTTAGTTCTTCCATCAATGATAAGTTCTGATCCTGCTTCACCTACTATTGCTCTGCCCTCTGGAGAATAATTAGTACCTTTCTCAAATTGAGGGAGAGGTCTTGCTAAAACAACGGCTGCTTGTGCTGCACCAATCGCTCCCACAATGGCTGCTTCGATAAAGTTTTTAGGTGGCGGTGAAGAAGACAATGCTCTCATTACGGCAACAGCAGTTTGTAGAGCAATTTGAAATATTGCCTCTTTTTTATCTGATTTTGCTTGTTCTATTCTTATCTTCTTTCTTCTCTCTTCGGCTTCTTTTTCGATCGCTGCAATTGCTTCTTCGTTATCCCCTGCCATTCTGATACGCTCCTGTTCCCAAGCATCAATGGCATTCATCTCATTCTCTCTTGCAAGTTGTTGATTATCAAAGATTGAACGGGTAATGTTGGATAACCCATTAGCTATCATCTCTGCCCTTCTTAATCTACCTTCTTTTTTATCCTCCTCCTCTTTATCATATTGATCATTTGCTTCTTCCTGTACTTTCTGTCTTTCTTTCCATTGTTTTATCAAAAGAGCCATTTGATCTTTGAAATCTTTTTTCTGAATATCTCCTACTTTTTTAGTAATATCTTCTTCAAATTTAACTGTATCTAGTAAAAAATCATTTGCTAAATTATTAAGTTCTAAATAATAACTTTCTCTTAATTTTATTCTTTTTTGTAGGTAGTTAGCGTCCTCTTTGTAAATTTGATCTAATATTGAAAGTTCATACTCAAATTTATTTCTTGTAATTTCTTTCTGTTTTTGAAATATTTCTTGTTGAAGTGCTAATTGCTTAATTGGATCTTTTTCTATTTTAGCTTGTAATTGAAGAGATTGTAATTGTTTTTTAAGTTCTATTTCATTTAATTGTTGTTGAATTTTAATTGACTCTTCAAGTTCTTTGTTCTTTTGTCTTAGTGCGTCAGATTCTTTGTCTAATAGATCTTCATTGAAGCTACCTTTTTTAACCTTTTGTATATTTTTAAGTAGTTTTTCTTCTTCTACATAATTAGCAAAGAAGTTTTTATAGGCAACTTCTTTCTGCTTCATATCAAAAAGTTCTTGACTTATTAAATCTATCTTTTTTCTAGCTATTTTTTGATCTGCTGTTAACTGCTCTTCTGATAAAAGAAGTGCTTCTCCCATTTTTTGTTCTTCAATTTCTCTGAATGTCTCATTGGTTTTTATATTTTTGAGCAACTCTTGGTAAGACTTTTTGTGAAGTTCAAACTGCTCTTTTGTAGTTTGTAACCCTTCTTTTAATCTAAAATTGTACATTTTAGTTGCCTCCTCGTTGGTAACTGTTCCATTTTTAAGAGAAACTAAAATATCTGCATAATCTGACCCTGCTTCAGTTAACATATTAAATATGTTTGAAGTCTGCCCAGATTTAAGCATTTTTGATGTCTGATTAAACAGCCCTAATTCAGTATTTAAGGATTTTAATGCCACACCTGTCCTGTCCAATTCTACTCCTAGTTGGGCTATCATCTCTTCCCCCCTTCTAAAAACAACTGTGTCTTCAACCCCTCTCATAAAGCTGTTCCATAGGTCTACAAAAGGCTGAAAAATACCATAATTTTTATCTATAGTATTGAAAAATTTATCTGCCTCACGGGAAGCATTGCCCATATCTGTGACTAAAAATCTAAAATATTCTGATAGTATAGTTAAATTTTGTGCTAAGTCTCTACCTTCAGGAATAAATTGTTCTACAATATTTCTTCGTAAAGCATCAAAAGCACTGTTTGCAATTTCAAGATCATTAGACAATGTATCTCTCATTACACGTGCAATTTCTTCAGTTTCCCCATTTAAAATTTTATATTCTAAAGTAAGGGCTTCTATTGATTCTGCCTGTTCAACAAGGGTAAAAAAGGCACTCCTTGCTCTAACATCAACCATTTGAACTGCTGTTTCCAAGTCAATGTTTGATTTTTTTAGTGCTACTAATGCTTTACTAAAATCTTCAGAACTCTTTACCCCTCCAGATAAACTTGAATCTAACTTACCTAATAATTTTGTCAAATCCTCTGTAGGATCTGCCATAGATGATAATAGATTTCTCAATGCTGTACCTGCCAAAGAACCACTAATCCCTGTATCTGCAAGTTTAGATAAGGCTGCTGTAACAACTTCTATTTCTACGCCAGTTGAAAAAGCAATAGGGGCTACTAATTTCATTGATTCTCTAAACTTTTCCAAATCAAGGGCAGACCTAACAAATGAACCTGTCATAACATCAGTCACCCTAGTCATTTCAGTTGCCTCCAAGTTAAAAGCCCTTAAAGTGGCTGCCGCAACAATACCAGATTTTACAACGTCTTCCCCTGTAGCAGTAGACAAATCCACAATAGACTTAGTGGCTGCCAATATTTCAGAGGGATCAAAACCTAACTTAGATAGTTCTAGTTGAAGATTAGCAACTTGACCAGCAGTTTTTTCTGTTGTAGCACCTAATTTATTAGCGTTTGATGCCAATAGTTGTAATTCATCCTCAGTTGCCCTTGAGACAGCTTGAACGCTTTTAATAGCAACTTCAAACTCCAAAGTAGATTGAACTGCTTTTAAAAGTTGGTCTTTTAAAATAGTAATCCCCCTATGCACCAATGCCGCACCAGCACCCACGCCCAAAAGAGATTGTGATAATTGACTGAAATTGTTTTTAGCGTTTGCAGAAGTTTTGGAAGCTTTGTCAGTTTCAGTATTTACTTTACTTTGTTCGTTTTTTAACTTTTCAAGTTCTTTTGTGAGTTTAGCTACTTCTTTTTCGTATGCTTTAGTCGTCTCAGTTATTTTTACATTAGTTGCTTTAAAATTATCCATCTTAGCCGTAATGTCAGCCATTTCTTTAGATAGGGTTTTAGAAGATGCAGATAAAGCAGCAATGTCCTTTTTTAGTTGTGTACCAAGTGCTTGTGCCAGACCTTTACCAGCAGTCTCAGCCTGTTTAATCTCCTCAGTTATTTTAGATAGAACAGTAACAAGTTCACTGACACCATCATCGAAAGATTTCTTGTTAAATAATTCGTTAAATCCTATTTGCTTACTCATTATCTGGTAGTTTTATTTTGGCGTTCTACTTCTTCCTGTAATAGCTGTACTGACATATAAAAAGTGTAGGTAGGTAAGTTTTCTGGTAGTAAACTTATGCTGTTCTTCCTCAACTGATAACAGAGTCTTTCAAATGATTCTGTCCTCTTAAAAATGATTGATGTGCTGTCAGATTCATTAAATTTGTTGGGACGAATCTGATCTAATATGTCTGCCTTAATTTGTTCTAATAAAGACTTGGCGTGCTCTACTTTGTGTCCTATTAACAAATCAATTTCAGCAGTCCATCGTGCTTTTAATCTCTCTACTTGTTCATCAACAAAATCTTCTTCTACTAAATTCCCAAAAAGTTTAGGTAGCCTTAATGCTAGAGCCGTAGAAAGTTTTTTTTTAAATTATCTGTGTAAGTATCTAGTTGACCAATAGTCAAATCAGATTGTTCCAAAAAATCAACGTACTCTTCAATGTTACTATCAGACACTTCTACCTTTTCACCATCAATCTCTTTAATTAGAGAAGCTAGTACGTAACCTTTAATATTTTTAGATGATAGTATAAAGTTGTAGTTGATCATTAAGTTCTCATTTTCAACATACAGACTATCATAATCTTTTAATTCTAAAAACTGATTAAATCTACTGTGGTGTCTTACTATATCACTTACATCACTACCAATACCAAGATCAATTAAGCTGTACTTGTTTAGTAAGTTGTATCTTTTGATTGGCAGTTCATCAATAGTATCATAGAACGTTACTATTTTATCATTTAAAGTTAATTTCATATTAAGTCAAATTACTACAAACATTTACCCTTCTACCATACTCAACATCTTTGAGATTAGCAACCCCTTTAAAAATATTCATGTTCTGCTGGTATTCTATTCCGTATTCCTCACAAATATATTCTTTACCGTTAACACCAAAATACTTAAAAGAAGATGCAACACTAAAAGCGTCATGAAAATCTTCGTTGTTATAGTAGGTTTCAAATTGGTAGTTTTTAGAAGTTGTTGCTCTTGTTACCCTACTTGTTCCTGTAGTAGCAGATGTATAAACAGTTTGGTCTTTTCCATACGATAGTTCTTTGATAGAGGAGGGTATTCTAACAGTGTATGGTGTGTCTGTAGCTATATTAAACGCACCCCACTCATAGTTATATACAGAACTGTTGTTGTAGAATGAGATAAGGTGGGTGTTATTAATGTTTGCTTCTGTCAGTTGTTTTAGGATGAAGCAGTTTGATCTGTATAGAATTGGAAAAGTAGTTATTGTCTCTACCAAAGTTATTGATGTAGACACCCCTGACCCGTAGTTAAAAGTTACCCCAGAAGTTAACAGATAAAAGATAGGTGACAAATAAACGAAATTGTTTACTTGACCAGCCGTTATATCTAAAACTTCTACATCAGTACCAGTTAAACCAATTATATTAGCAAAACCAATACCAGATACATAAAGTTGTGTGTCTTCCCTTCTTATAGATAATACTTCATCCTCTATAGTTGTAACAAAAGTACCATCAAGCACACCAGATGATGACAACTTAGCTACTTTTTGTGAACTTGCTAAATAAAGAAAAGATCCACCCACATAAATATTCCCATCGGCATCTAATTCAATTACGTTAGCTTGAGCACCCCCAAACAATCCAGAAGTAAATGTTCCATCAGTAGTACCATTTGTATTTAATCTTCTTACCCCGTTACCACCATTAGTAGCAACAAGTAATTTATCGTCTGATTGTATTTTTAAATCTCTTGGGGTAACAGAGGAAGGGGTATAAGAAACATCTCTTGCCCCAGTAGAAGATAGTTTGTATATGTTCTGTGTAGATCCACTACCATTATAGAAGAAACCACTGATGCCCCCAATATAAACATTTCCTACACTATCTATTTCTACTTCAGTTAATGCTCTATCAGCACCACTCCCAACATTAAAAGTAGAGTCGTACACACCTGTAGCAGAAGTCCTAACAATTCTATTTATAAGTGTTCCACTATAAACATCAAAATCACCAACAAATATAAGTTTACCATCCGCTTGTTCTGCTACATCATACACCGCCCCATTAAATCCAAAACCAAAGCTATAAGAAGTTACTATATCACCATTAGGGTCTATCACAACAACATTTTCGTGTAAATAATCAGTTAGGCTAAAATCACCAACCATTATAAAGTTACCAGTAGATAATTTTAAGACTTTGTAAATATATCCAGATATGATTGCATTACCTGATATTTTAGTATTTTCCTCTAATGTTGTTGTACCAGTAGCTCCAATTACACCAATATTAAATACTTTGTTATTGCTAGTATTTGTCACAGGAATAGTCAACTCAATTACACTATTCTCTGTACCAAATGGTGTGACAGTAAGATCATATTTAGTAACGTCATTGATAATAGTATCTCCTTCTAATATTCTCACCGTATTCCCACCAATAATATCAGTAGCAAAGTTTGTGTAGAAAGTTAAAGTATCATTAACTAGCACAGGTAAAAAATCTTTCTGCTTTCTCCAACGGTATAAATAGCCGTTGTGTAGCCCTTCAGTATATTGAGAAGAAGCTATTTGTGGTGTTATCTCTGGATAAAATCTAAGAAAGTTAAATCTATTCTCAGGAAGATTTTGTATTGTTGACATTAGCTATTTTTCATTTAATTCCATCCATAAAGTTATCGCTGAACTTGTAATCCCATACAATATAATATTGGAGAGAGGTAGTTGTTGTAGCAGTACAATAATAGAGGACGTTATTAGAGAGGATTGTACAAGAAAACATTGTAAGCAGAAATATTCGGGTAAGACTTTATCTAATAAACTGCCCTTTTTTAATTTCCACCTATTAGCTTCGTAAATTTTAGGAAGGTGGTACTTATAAGCAGTTTTTACTAAAATGTACTCAAATGATACAATAAATAGTATGTTTATGAGTTGTTCCATATATCATAAATCTCTAAAGTGTTGTCAATAGTCTCTTTGCATTCCTCACCAGAAGATAGTGTCATTTTGATTCGGTAACAGAAGTATGGGTAATAATATAAGCTACTATTCTCTAACCTGTCACTGAACTCGCTAAATACATCTGGTTCGTTATCAACTATAGATTGTACGGTAAACTGCTCATTATTGTTTATTACTGACAATACTTGTTGTAATAATATCTGCCCAAAGTGTTCATCTACACCACTGATCTTTTTTAGGTTGCCCCATATAATTAGTGAGATAGGTACTTCGAATAGGTTTTGATTGTTTATTACATAATCACTGTACCTATAATCACCATCTAACACAAAAAATGATTGACTGATTACATTGTCATTGGGTGAGGCATCATAATAATTTGCATCCCCTTTATACACAGCAGGATAAATGTAGTCTCTTCCTGTTTGTTGTCTGTCTTTGCCTAGATAAGCCCTCCCAAAACTGTACTCTAGCCATTGTAGGTTCTCTGACAGTTCGATTTGTAAGGACTGTATCCCCTGATCTATTCCTAGTGGGTTAGATAGTAGAGGTAGGTTGTCTGGTGTTTTATATGTCATTTTAGTAGCTTCTTATTTATACCATTAACAACATCTTGCTTAAAAAAGTCCAAGAAGCTTGCTAACTTTTCCTCATTTAACCCAAGAAGTCCTCCTGTGTAGCCTTTATCCTCTAAATAAGCAGTTAATCTTGGTAATTTTCTGCTATTTGAGTTAAATTTGAGGTCTCCTTTTTTATTTATTGATGCCTTGATACTTCTGTGGAATTGTCCAGTATCGTAAAATTTTATACGTTCTGATGAGGATACTTTTGTGGATCTATAATCATTATAAGACTCTGTAGCTTTTGCATAATTACCTACTTGTTCACTATTATTTAGTTCACTATCATTTAGCTGTTCTATGTTTAAATCCACAGCATCATTTAGTGTTGCATTAGTTATTGACTGATTAGCTACTTCACCAATATCTAATTTTTTAAAGTTGTCAATCAAATCATCAATAACTGTTCTTTTCATAGTAGGTGGTCTTTAACTGTTCTGTTTTTGTGGAAGAGCCTGTATAGATGAAAGATGTATAAACCAGTAGCTAGTCCAACACGTTTCTTTTTGTGGAAGTAGTTTGAGAACCAGTAATCAAAAAACCCTATCTCAATTTTATTACCAACTTTTTTCTTAATCATTATTGCCCCTTCCTCAAATGGATGTTCTAACCAAGCTTTCTTACTAAACAACATAAAAAAGCCAGCTATGTATGTTGGAGATTTTATTACTTGGGCATACTTTTCTTTTTCTAATTTATGTGCTAAGTCCATGTGGTTTCTAACATCAGTATCTTCTGACAGCTCACCATTAATAAGTTGATACTTCATACCAACTCTATTTGTCATACATCCTATTACATCATAAACATCTTTGTACTTTTCTACTATTTCCTCGATGTGTTTAGCATAATTTGGTGTTAAAAACATCGTATCACAATCTCTTAATACTATCCAAGCATCATCTTCTATTGATCTTACATGGTCGTTAATTGCCTTACCAATATTTTTATCTCCTCTAGCAGGTGTGAAGTAATAGATGTTAGGAGCCATAAATAGGAGGGTTTGTTATCTTATGAGGTAACATTCTAATATAAGTATTAAAAAATGGTATCCCCTTAATAACATCTCTACCATACTTATAGTTTAACTTTTCTAGAATATATGGAAAAGCAATCTGATCTCTTGTGGTGAAGTTGTTTAGTATATTAACAACTTCATCACCAATTAACTTATCAATATCGTTATTTTCTCTACAGTGAAAACCATTTAAGAATAGGGGAGAGGTGTCTTTGAAGTTGTTCTCTAACATAAAATTATACTGATCCTCTAGCACATCTTTACTCCATCTGTGGTTTAACTTTATACAAGCCTCTACTTCTTGTTTGACAGTTTTTCTTCTTGGGTGCAGTATTCTAAACGGTTTTGATGGCAACTCTCTGATCACTCTCATATTACTATCGTACCAACAGTAAAGGTCAAAATCTGGGAGAAATAGGTGTGGTTGCCATTTGACCTGTTTAGAAAGTAGGTCAGGTCTATCAGTTTTGTCTAATAATATAAACTCATCAAAATTATGTTTTGGAGGTTCTACATCACTTAAAAGTATCTTAGTCCAATCCTTATTTAGTGCTGGGACGATTGG
>JAHEYD010000034.1 GCA_023251795.1 Nitrosotalea sp.
TGGACTTGATATTGGTTCTGTTGAACTTGTGATTCATTATGGTTCACCAAGACAAGTGTCAAAACTAATACAGAGAATAGGAAGAAGCAAACACAATAGAGATTCATCTGCAAAGGGTCTGATCATAACCAACAATCCAGATGATGAATTTGAAACATATGCAATACTTGAAAGAGTTAGAGAAAAATCAATCGAAGATCAGATAATCCATGAAGGGGCATTAGATGTACTTGCACATCATTTGGTTGGGCTATCAATGCAACTTGGAAATGTTCCAGTAGATCTTGCGTTTCAGGTAATAAAACAAGCATACCCTTTCAGAAATACAACAATAGAGGATCTTTTTAGTGTCCTTGAAATATTACATAATAATTCAATCCTGTTTTTTGACAAGGAGGAAATGATCTTTTGGAAAAAAGGCAGAGCGTTCAGATATTTTTTTGAAAACCTATCAACAATTCCCGATATTTTAAAATTCAAAGTCTTTGATACTGCAAGTAAAAAAATCATCGGAAGTTTAGATCAAAGATTTGTAGGTGATCATGGTGATCCTGGTAATGTTTTTGTTTTGAGAGGAATGCAATGGAGAATATTAAACATAGACGAGAGTTCACTAAAAATCAATGTTGAACCGGTGCAATCAGCTGGAATAAACGTACCGTATTGGGAGGGTGAAAACATTCCTGTAGATTATACAACCGCAAATAAGGTTGGTATTTTTAGAACAAAAGTACAGACCAGCTCTCTTCTAGTTTCAAATCAAATAATCAAGAATCTGAAACTAGATCCAATTCCAAATGAAAAAACCATCGTAGTAGAATCATTAAGGGTTAGAAACACAGTAGTAATTCATTCATGTTTTGGAACTAAAATAAATTCTACACTTTCTATGTTGCTCTCTACTATGATCTCAGCCAAGACAGGATATCTTGTAGATTCAAGATCTGATGCATATAGAATAATCATGTCCTCTAACGGTAGAATACTGGAAAACCACGTATTGGATACATTAAACGAAGTATATGACCTAACACCAGTTGTTAGTGCTTCCCTCACAGGAACACATAACATAAACTGGAGAACTTGGTGTGTAGCTAAAAAATTTGGCATTGTAGGCAGAGAAGCAGTTTATGATAGAAAATCTGCAAGATTCATCTACGAAAAATATTCAAAAACCCCACTTGCAAAAGAAGTACTGCGTGAATTATTCCATGACAAATATGACTTGGAAAATACTGAAACATTATTAGAAAAAATTCGATCTAATGAAATTAAAATAAAGTGGATAGAAGTAGAAAATTTCTCTAAACTTGCAGAATCTATACTTGACCATACTACAAAGTATTATGCGTCTCCAGCAAACATAGACAAAGGAATTTTAGATCTAGTTAAAACAAGACTCTTGAAAACAAAACACAGACTGATTTGTGTTAGATGTGGAAAATGGGAAAGAGTTGTTGAGACTAGAGAAATAAATAACACACTTTCATGTCATTATTGTAAATCTCATCAGATCACAGCCACTTATTATTCTGATTATGATCTGGCAAAAATAGTACAGAAAAAACATACTGGAAAAAAACTCACAACGGAAGAAAATCATAAGTTTGTAAGAGCATGGAAGATCTCTTCGCTTCTAGAGAACTTTGGACAAACAGCTCTTATTGTTCTTTCAGGGTATGGTGTAGGAGCTGACACGGGAGCACGAATACTTCGAAACATGGTTGGAAAAGAAGAACTATACAAACAGATCTATGAAGCAGAGAGACAATACGTAACAACTCGTGGTTTCTGGGATTCTTAATTCTTCTTTATAATATGCGAAAATGGCGTCAAAAACAATTCTGTTCTATTCTCAAGACCAGCTTTTGCGGTTACGCCTATTACAGTAATAATCTCACCTTGAGAAAACTGGTCTAGTATCCTAGCTTGGTTTCTCCATCCTTTAAGCCAAATCTGTCCTGTCTCATCTTCAATAAACATCTCTGACAATGATACTGTTTCCCCATTTTTTGTCTGGATTTCTCGTCTTTCTGGCATTTTTAGTACTATCGCTTCAATACAATAGATACCGTCGCTTGGTTTCAGATCGCGAATCTTTGTTCTAAGTTCTGAAATTGTAGGAATTTTTTCATCATCAATCTTTCTAACAAATGAATCATCTGCTAATGTTACAGAATTTCCATATATTTTTGTCGGAACTATTTCTATTACTTCTCCAATTTTAAGTTCTTTCGTTATACCAATAAAATCAGTAATGTTTAGAAATTTCTTATTATGATCAGTAACTAACATTAAGGTGTTACCAGAATCATTTTTCATTAACGATAAAATTCTAACAGCTATTGGTTGTACTTCGTCTGCACCTTCTATTTCGATAACTGTTCCTTCATCACCGTGTAACTCTAATCCTTGTTGACCTTTTTTTGTTCTTACACCAATCAATCTTGTTTTTGCACCAGCCGTAATCATCTTTGGAATTAATTTTTCATCAGTATTCCATAAAACAACTCTTGTAATGGTGTCATTTTTTCCCTTTAGTCGTAAATGAAGTGCTTTTCCAGGCTGACCTTTGAAATTTGTAAATTCAGTCATTCTGATATTTCCATCCAAGATTCCAGAAACTACAAGATTTTGTTGATTCTCCTTTACTTCACTAACATCTTCTGTTATTGAATCAAGCAAGGGAATTTTACTTTCTATCTCACTTGTCTCAAGGTTTGAACCTGAACCAACATTAATTATCGGTGTTCCTGTCATATCTGACTTGACATAAGCCTTGATGATCTTAACAAGATCACCAGGTTTCAGATTTTCAATTCCTGGCAAGTTTGCCTTTTCATCCCATAGCTTTACCTTGGCTCTTGAATCTGAATCATATACAGTCATAGTACGCAGAAAAAACTGTGAACCGTCTTTACGTGAAAACTGTTTTGCTGGATAGACATTCATTACTCTAGTTTCTAATGTGATCTCTTTTGCACCTACATACAGATCTTTGAGACCCATCTCGACTTTTAGCTGTTCATTTAATGATGCCCCTAGATCAGCTGCTATAAGAAATAAAGCGCCCTGATCGGTCAAATAACCTGCACCGATCTTTTCTTTTTTCTTGTTAATCATCTGTTGTATATCTGATCGCGAAAGCTCTGGTTTTTGTTCCAGAAGCTTGTTTAATAATGATTCAAATTCTGACAAGTCACTCTCAAATAGAAGTGTGTATTAATAAAAATTTCATTAGCTAAATTAGTAGGGTATTAAAACTAGTTTTAATGTCATGTATAGAAACAAAACTGCTTTCAAAATCATATGGGATTATAAATGCAGTTGATGGTATCGATCTTTCTGTTAACTATGGTAAGATTTTTGGATTTTTAGGACCAAATGGGGCAGGAAAAACTACTACAATTAAACTCCTTACTACTCTTATACCTCCAACAGCTGGAACGATGAAAATACTAGGAATAGATGCTATACGATCTCCATTAGAAGTACGAAAGAAAATTGGGGTGGTTTTACAACAGCCAAGCTACGAACCCACTCTTAGTGTAGAAAAATCTCTTGAAAAATATGGAATGATGTGGAATGTTGAAAGAAAGATAAGACAGGATAGAGTTGAGGAGCTTCTTTCAGCTTTTGATCTAGCAGAAATAAGGAATATAAAAAATGATGAGCTTTCAATAGGGCAGAGACGAAGGGTACAAGTGGCTCGTGAATTTATGCACGACATGAAGCTTTTATTTCTTGATGAACCCACAGTAGGTTTGGATCCTTCAGCACGCAGAGGATTGCTTGATTTTATAAAAGATAAAGCAAAAGATGGTTTGACTGTATTTTTTACTACACATTTACTAAATGAAGCTGAATACATCTGCGATGAAGTAGCTATCATAAACAAAGGAAAGATAATAGCTATTGATACTCCAGAAGAACTAAAAAACAAATTTGGGAGAGAAAAAACCATCAAGATTCACTTAGATACTGTCAGAAAAGACCTATCCGATCTTCTGATTGGAATAAAAGATTATGAACTTGATTTTAACTCTGGAACAAACATAACTATACGATCTAATGATTCTGAAGAAGTATTACTAAAAATTCTTCAAATTTTGACTGCAAATAACATCGTGATAGAGGATCTATCTGCAATCCCTACGAGTCTAGAAGAAATCTTTCTCTCAGTGGTGAACAAATCAAATGCATCCAGTGATTAGACTAGTAAATAGAAATCTGACAATATCTCTTAACAAGGGATTTATGATATGGCAAGTAATTTTTCCTTTAATCTACATCTTTGTTGGTGGTTTTGCATATACTGCCTTGATTGACTCTGTTTCATATGGTAACAAAACGCTAGACTATCCAGCATACATCGCATCAGGTATGATTGGCTTTAACATAATGAATAGTGCACTTGTCTCCGGCATTATAATATGGAATGATCGAAGACATGGTATGTTTGAACAGATCCTTGTAGGACCATTTACTAGAACACACTACATTCTAAGTAATGTTTACACAATTGGAATAATTGGGTTGATTAGTGCCACTTTAATTACAGCCGTTGGATACCCACTTTTCTTTGAATCCATAGAATTTAACTTCCTTACTATGCCACTTTTGGTCTTTGCTTCTGTTGTAGGATCTATTCTCTTTGGTTCTATTGCATCAATCATATCCACTAGACTAAAGTCAAGTGAAGGATTCAACGTAGTGATTAACACTGTATTTCTGTTTTTTGCATTCGTAAGTACTGCTTTCTATCCTGCAGAAGGCTCGCCTTTGCCACTTTCAATTGCATTTTATTTTAATCCACTAACTTATCTTGTAGACGTTGTACGCGCTGGAATATTTGGAAATTTTGACACATTTGTGGCAATAGAAATGTTAGTTTTGGTTACATTATCTTTAACCTTGTTTTCAATAGCTACAAAACTTCTTGCAAAACTTGAATTATAGATAAAATAATTTGATTTAAATCCAACAAATATGGTAAATCAATCATGGAAGTAAGAAAGCGAAGTAGTTTATGGTTTCTTTTACCTATTTTCTTTAATGTTATAGGTGGCGTTATAGCTTATTTTATAATAAAAGATGATGATCCACATAAGGCAAAAAATTGCTTGTTACTTGGAATAATTCTCACCGTAATTTCATTTGCAATATTTGTGGTTCCAATATTGATTGGAATTTCACTTTTACCACACTTTGATATATTGCCAAAGACTCCTTATCTTTAATTTTTATAAAAAAGTAGCCCGGCCCAGATTCGAACTGGGGTCAAGGGCTCCAAAGGCCCCTATGCTTGACCGCTACACTCGGTGGATTTCTCCTCTACCGGGCTTTCCGGGCGTTGAATGTTGATTTTAGTTCCCTTATAATGTTATTCAGTAAGTATTTCAGATCCAATTAAGTTAATTTTTAATATTTTGGATTATGTTATAGACTAAGTTTTGATATGAGTAATAAGCTTTGAAAAAGGATCTTCCATTGAACTTAATAATTTTTTTGCTCTGTTTCTAGATTTTTTATTATTTGACTTCAAAATCTTTTTTACAAGAAAAACTATTTTTTGCGGATCTTCTTCTCTTTCTACTAAACCATTTTTTACAAGATATTGTTCTATGTAGTTTGGTACTGCATCGTATGATATAGTTGGTATACCCATTAAAGCAGCTTCTGCAGTCATAGTGCCTCCAGATCCGATAAACACATCTACAAATTTAAGTAAATTTTTACCATCTACAACTCTGTCCATTACTATTACATTACTTCCAAATTCGCGTTTAAGTTGACTTAGTTGTGGTAGGTATCTACCTAAAATGACTACATTATAATTTTGAAATTCTTTAGTGATCTCACGTATAATTTTGATAATTCTATTTTCATTATCAGAAACATAAGCAGCTTCTGATTCTTCAGGTCGTATTAATATAGTCTTTTTTTTCTTTAAAAGAAAATTATATTTCAAATCATTTTTTGATCTTTCTTTTACTATTACAGACGCATCAATTGCTTTGTACGATGATATTTTTTCTTCAGAAATACCGTATTTTGTAAATTCTTTTTTTGGGATAACCCATGGTATCAAGAGTCTTTGTATGATTGGTAAGGATAATCTCATTACGGCTTCTGCATGAGGAGAATCACAAAAGGCAATGTGCCTCACACCAAGTCCATACGAAATTCTTGATGCTTCTGGAGAACAAAAACTAACTGTTAATTCAGGATTAAATTTTTTCACTATTGATAATAAACGATACATTCGTGTAAGGCTTGCATCTAATTTGCCAATTTTGTCAGATCCGCCATGTTTTCCAACAAATACAAGATTTATGCCTCTAATTTTGGCAAGTTCTACTACTTCACGATAATTTCTTGAGGTGCAAAGTAGTTTGTTGTTTTTTTGTAATTTTCTGATCATAGGCTCAAAAAACAAAAGCTGTTTTGGAGTAAGTATATCGAACCAGATTTTCAAACATTTTCGATATAATTCTAAGGTGGAAAAAGTTTTTCTTAGCCTTTCTGCCTAGCTGCAATGATTTGGGAGGGACAAAAGTTGTTGTTTATGGTCTTAGTACTGAGGGTTATTCCATTGCATGTCAAATGGCAATTAAAGGCGCAGATGTCTTTATTGTAGATGAATCCGCTCATATGGCAATATCTCTCAAATCAGAAATTGCCAAGACATATCCAAACGTTGCATCTCTAAAAGAGGATGAACCCTTGCTTGGGGTAGAACCAATAGACGTTGCAATATCACATTCAGAATATCTTTTCTTTGCTCCAAGGATACGAAAAACTGGGCAGGAAACAAAGATGGAAATTCATTCAAAATTCAAGGATGCTGCCAGTGCACTAAAAAAAGGCGGATCCGTTATTTACAACCTTCCAACAGGAATTGGTGGGAACAATGAAACTATATCTCTCTTGGAGCACGTAACTGGTCTTGAAGTAGGAAAGGGTATTTCATATTTCTATTATCCACTTGGAACTAAAAATCAGACACCAGAAATTATAGGATCTTTTAATGGTAAGGCAGATGATAAACTTGCTAAACTACTTGAAACTGATAAAAAGGAAAAAAGATTCGTAACTATATCTTCAGCTGAACTTTTTCATGCAATAAAAATACTCTCACAATTTTCTGGTTTTTCTAGTATACTTGAAGTCTGCAAATTTGCACAAGATAATAACACAAGAAATGATCTAATGTTTGCTGAATTCAAAAACCTCTTCTTGGATGACATGACTAGTGGCTTATACGATTTACGATCACTTGGAACATCGCTTGAAGGAGCAGGTGCTATGATGTATCTAGTTAATGGGAGCATTAAAGGAATTGAAGGATATGTAAAACGATTAATAGATGAAATTCGTTCTACTTTGAAAAAAAATGAACTAAAAGCAAGTAGAATTAGAGTTGCTCTTGTCTGGTCACAAGATGCTTATGAAATGCGTGGTGACAAAGTAGACATGTTAAACTCTCTTGTAATAAAATTACGTGATTACATTGGTGATGTTGAAATACATCAAAGTCCAACTTTTGATCTCTTTCACAGTGATAAAACTACTATAGTTGTAGCCTGTTCAAAATCAGATTATGAAAAAATTAGTAAGACTGGTAAGGCTACTGATTTGATAACTATAAAAACAAATCCACTTTGCGAAATCCTACAATAAGAGTAAAATTAGACAAATTTCCAGCTATAATGTTTGTCTGAAGAGCAAAATACCGAAACAACAGTACAAGTGGAAACTAGTACAGATGAAGACATGAAAGAGCCAAGCGTTGATGATCTAAAATCCATACTTGAAAAAGAAAAAGAAACAGTCACATCATGTGAAAAAAAACTACAATACCTCCTTGCAGATTTTGAAAACCTAAAGAAGCGAACAGAATCTGACGTTCAAACTCGTGTAAACTCGATGTTGGCAGAAATTATGCTCAAGTTTTTGTCAATTTATGACGATTTTGTGCGTGCAAAAGACGCACTTGGAAAACAACATGTTAATACAGATGGACTTGATGGAATTTTAAAAAATATGAATTCTTTTCTATCAGAATATGGTGTAATCCCAATAGATGCAGTCGGTGAAATCTTTGATCCAAAATTACATGAAGCTATAGCTATAAAGAAAGATTCATCGTTAGACAACGATACAATTACCAAAGAGATTCGTAAAGGATATATTTTACAAAACAGAGTAATTAGACCAAGTTTAGTAGAAATATCAAAAACTTCAAACGATAAATTAGAAGGTGAAAATAATGGCTAAAATTATTGGAATAGATTTAGGAACAAGTAATTCTGCTGCTGCAGTAATGATGGGTGGTAAACCTACAATCATACCCGCTGCTGAAGGTACGACAGTTGGTGGCAAAGCGTTTCCATCAGTTGTAGCATTCAAAGACAGCGAAATTCTCATCGGAGAACCAGCAAGAAGACAAGCTGTAACGAATCCTACAGGAACTATTGTTGCAGCAAAGCGTAAGATGGGTTCTGATTTCGTTTTTAAAGTAAACGGTAAGGAATACAAACCTCAACAAATTTCTGCTTATATTTTACAGAAAATAAAAAGGGACGCTGAGGAATTTATCGGCGAAAAAATTGAGAAAGCAGTAATAACTGTACCAGCGTATTTTAATGACAATCAAAGGCAAGCAACAAAAGATGCTGGTCAGATTGCAGGACTAGAAGTTGTAAGAATAATCAATGAACCAACTGCAGCATCACTTGCATTTGGATTAGACAAAGCTAAACAAGACATGAAAATTATGGTGTTTGACCTTGGTGGTGGAACACTTGATGTCACCATAATGGAGATGGGCGGTGGAGTCTTTGAGGTCATGAGCACTTCAGGCGATACACAACTTGGTGGAACTGACATGGATAAGGTCGTAATTGACTATATTATTGAGACGTTTAAGAAAAATACGGCGATTGATCTTACCAAAGATAATACTGCAATGGTTAGAGTAAGAGAGGCTGCAGAAAAGGCAAAGATAGAACTATCATCCATAACTGAAACTGAAATCAATCTTCCTTTCATCTCATATGATCAAGCAACTGGCCCAAAAAATCTAGAAATAAAATTAACAAGAGCAAAACTTGAGGAGCTCATAAATCCAATAGTAGAAAGATGTAGGCTTTCAATAACAAAAGCTTTGGAAGACGCAAAACTTTCTCCCACCGATATATCAAAAATTGTCCTTGTAGGTGGACCTACAAGAATTCCTCTAGTTAGAAAGTTTGTTGCTTCTGTAACAGGTAAAGAACCAGAATCTGGTGTGGATCCAATGGAAGCAGTAGCACTAGGCGCTGGAATCCAAGCTGGAATCATATCAGGGGAGGTAACAAGTGATATTGTACTACTTGATGTTACTCCACTCACTCTAGGAGTAGAAGTACTGGGTGGATTGCGTGAACCATTAATTGAGAGAAATACTACCATCCCTACCTCAAAAAGTAAAGTATTCACTACTGCTGCAGACAATCAAACTGCAGTTACAATTCACATAGTACAAGGAGAGAGACCAATGGCGGCAGACAATGTTTCGCTTGGGAGCTTTAATCTCTCTGGCATTCCTCCAGCACCAAGAGGAATTCCACAAATTGAAGTAAAGTTTGACATTGATGCAAATGGCATACTTAATGTCACAGCAAAAGATCTTGGAACCCAAAAGGAAGCAAAAATTACAATAACTGCAAGCACAAAACTTTCAAAAGAAGAAATAGAGAAGCTGCAAAAAGATGCAGAACTTTATGCAGAACAAGACAAAAAGAAAAAGGAAGAAATCGACATAAAAAATGAAGCAGAAGGATATATCTACACAACTGAAAAATTAGTTAATCAAGATCTTAAAGATAAGATAAAACCAGAACAAGTCACAAAGGTAAACAATGCTGTAAAAGAGCTCAAAGATGTTCTTGAGAAAGGCTCTGCGGAAATAAAACCAAAACTCGATGCACTAAAATCTATAGTAAATGAAATCAGTACTGAACTTTACAAAAATGTTACTCCTCCACCAGGAGCTGGTCAACAGACTAGTGCAGAACAATCAGGAACTGCAGATGAACAAAATACTAATCAAAATAATCCATCTTAGTACATTGATAGTTTATACTACATTATTACTGAGAATAACACAGTTATGAGCACCAAAAGAGACTATTACGAAGTTCTTGGAATTCAAAAGAATGCTTCACAAACAGAAATAAAATCTCAATACAGAAAACTAGCTCTAAAATTTCATCCAGATAGAAACAAATCACCTGATGCAACAGAACACTTTAAAGAAATTTCAGGAGCATATGCCGTTTTGTCTGATGATGAGAAGAGAAAGATATATGATCAATATGGTCACGCTGGAGTAGACGGAAGATATAGTTCTGAAGATATATTCCGTGGAGCACGCGTTAATTTTGAAGATATTTTTGGAGGTTTTGGTGGTGGAGGATTTGAATCAATTTTTGAGTCTATTTTTGGTAAAGGTGGATTTGGAGGATTTGGAAGAGAACGTGGTGCTGATCTAGTATATGACACTACAATAACACTTGAAGATGTTTTAAAAGGAAAACACGAGGAAATTGATATTCAAAAAGACGTGGAATGTGAAAACTGTAAAGGTTCAGGTGCTACACCTAGAACATCAAAACGAACATGTTCAGTTTGTCATGGTCAAGGTCAAGTAAGAACTACACAAAATATGGGGTTTTCAACTTTTGTAACTGTTCACCCATGTAACACATGTAGAGGACAAGGCAAAATAATTGAAAGACCATGTAACCAATGTAAAGGTAGAGGCAAAGTAAAAGGGAAGAAACATCTCTCATTTGATATTCCGCCTGGTGTTGATAATGGTGAATACACGATAAGAGGAGAAGGCGAATCAATAGATGATGGGCCAAGTGGAGATCTCATAGTTAGAATACACGTAAAACCACATGATAAATTCAAAAGAGATGGACCGGACATATTCTATGATGCAAATATCTCCATGATTGATGCAGCACTTGGGAAAACAATTATCATACCTACATTGGAGGGAACAGAAAAAATAACTATAGAACAAGGCACACAACCAAACTCAATTATAAAATTGAAAGGAAAAGGAGTTCCAAATGTTGGTGGTAGAGGACGCGGAGATCAGTATGTAAGACTTGTCATAAATATCCCAATTAAACTTGATAAACATCAGAAAAAGATTTTAGAAGAACTTCGGGATACTTTTGATAAAAATTGACCACTGAATTTAAGATAGGTCTTGATGTTGATGGCGTTTTGGCTGATGTGATTCATACTTGGCTTGATTATAATAATAAAATAAGAAGAAGCATATCAAAAGAAGAAATCTCTGAATGGGATTTTTGGCAAAGATATAAAATAAACAAATATGATTTCTACAAAGAACTTTCTTTATGTTGGCAAACGTGGCATAAAATACCATCAACAGAAGCGAATCTTTCTACAACAATATCTGCTCTTTCAAATATTGGTGAAGTAGATATTGTTACAGCAAGAGAAGAATCTACACATACTTATGTTAAAAGCTGGCTTTCATATCAAAAGATTGCATACAAAAACTATGTAGGAGTACTGGAGGGTGTAGAAAAAACAAAACTCGATTATGATATTTTTATTGATGACTCTCCAATAAACGCCAAAAGTATGCTTGATGCAGGAAAGTCTGTGATACTTTACACTCAACCATGGAATCTAAGCTTTAATGATCCAAGAGCGGAAAGAATTTTTCAATTAAAAGATGCAATTCCTATAATAAAGACACTTATTCAGGAAACCTAATTTTTTCCGTTGCGGGGGTCGCCTAGCCTGGTCAACGGCGTAAGGCTCAGAACCTTATCTCTTAGGAGTTCGTGGGTTCAAATCCCACCTCCCGCATATTTGTAAATAAATTCATGCCTGATCTAGGTAAACCTTAAACCATAGTAATTAGTAGAATTCCTGTGAAAATCAAAAAAGTAACTGGAAGAGGTACTTCAATTCGCGAAGAAGAAGATAAGCCTCAGAATTGGTCAGGTGACCAGTATCGTGAGTATCAGAAAAAGAGAATGGAAGGACTAGGAAAAGACACAAAGATAACTATGGGACGTGGTACAGGAAGTGTAAAAGCAGGAGAATATCCAAAATCACCGGAAAAACCTTCCACTAAAGGATTTACTGTTACTACTGGTAGAGGCACAGGAAAACGTAAAATCGAATAACTGTTAGCTTGAAAAGTCAAAAAGAAAATCAGTGAATGCAAAAGGTGTTCATGACTTTGACAAGCGACATTATTTTTTAAGGGAAATTTTAAAAAATTAGTTTAATTTTTCATCCAGTTTTTCTTTGATCTTTTTCTCTAAAATTTGATTTATTTTTTGGCCATCTACTTTTCCACGCATAGTTTTCATTGCAATACCCATTAACGGACCAATCGATCTTTCTCCTTGTTCATGAATAATATTCATATTTGCATTTACGAGATCATCTAGTACCCTTTCTAGTTCTATAGGATCTATCTTGGTAATAGAGACATTTTTGATGGCTTCCTCAACGGACTGTGTTTTTCCAGACATTATATGTGAAAAAATTATCTCTATGGATTCTTTAGCAATTTCGTCATCTGCAAGAAGTTTAAATGCCTTCAAAATCTCATTAGATTTTAATAATTTAACCTCTAATCCTTGTCTTTCTAGGTTTGTTATAGTGCCACAAAGAACTGAAGCAACAAAGTTTGGCGAGATTCTTTTATCTTTACAAATAATCTCAAACAAATCAGAATAATTAGAATCAAATACCTGTACTGCTAGCTGTTGGTTTAGATTATGTGTCTTCTCTAAATCTGATATTGTTTCTTCCCATGATTTAGGTATCATTTTTTGTGCATCTAACAACTCTGGTTTAGTTACAATAATTGGTGGAATATCTGTCTCTGGATACATTCTTGATGATCCCGGTCTCGGTCTAAGGTATACTGTCTCACCTTCCGCAGTAGCTGCTCTTGTTTCTGCAGGAACGCCTACCTTCGCATCTTCTATTCTTTTAATAATGGACTCAATTGCAGGTTCTAATTTTTTCATTTCACCTGCTAAAATTAAAAAGGCGTCATTTTGTTCAAGCTCCAATGTTTTTCTAATCCCATTAATCTCAGTTTCTTCTATTCCATAATTTGGAAGTTCGTCAGAATGAAATATACCTCCTAATCCAAAAAACCTAACAAGTTCACCAATTTGTTTTCCTAATCGTATGCCTTGGTATGGTTCAAAACCAAACATACCTGAAAAATTTTTTATTCTGATTACTTTTACAACAGCCCCCTCTTTCAATACTTTTTGTATCACCTTTGACTTACAGTTTCTGAAAATATCTGTAACGTTTTTTACATCTCTTTCTTTAGCTATTCTATCTATTTCCATATTCTTTAATTTTGAAGCTATTGTGCTCAAACCATGTTGTCTTTTTGCTTCATATTCTATGATTTTTTCAAGCTGATCAAGCTTTTGAACTCCCTTTATCTCAATCACATTGCCTCCCTGAATAGAAACATTAACATCTTGTCTTATTGTTCCTAAACCACGTTCTACTTTTTTTG
>JAHEYD010000035.1 GCA_023251795.1 Nitrosotalea sp.
GTGGCGGTTGGCAATCAACCTCATTCTGAGATTAGTGCTTTGGCAATACTGTTAGATAGAGTTTTGCAGGGAAGGCAATTTCTTAAAAAACATAAAAATGCTCAGAAGGAAATTGTTCCTACTAAACAAGGAAAAAAAGTAGTAGACAAAACAATTGATTAAATATAGAATCAAAATCAATGACGCCAATGACAAATAGTCATGAAGATCCTTTTGTAAAAATAGCAGCTTTGATTGGTGGAGATGAATATCTCAAAGTTGCTCGTTCGCTTTTAAATACAGAAGATGCTACTGATGAAGAAATTGCAAGCTCTACTGGTCTGAGAATAAACATAGTAAGAAAAGTGTTATACGATCTTTTTGGAAAAGCTCTGATCACAGGTATTAGAGTAAAAGATGAAAAAAAGGGTTGGTTTGTTTATCGATGGCGTGCACGAAAGGATGAGGTAGATAACTTCATAGAAAACCAAAAAAAGAAAATTGCTGAAAGGCTACAACAACGATTAGATTATGAAAGTTCTGCTGAATTTTATCATTGTGGGAATGAAGATTGTACAAAACTCACATTTGAGAAGGCTTTAGATTTGTCTTTCAAATGTCCTACTTGTGGAAAGCTTGTGAATATAATAAAAAATGATAAACTCAAGAAAGCACTTCAGTATAAAATTGATGAGTTGCGCGAAGATCTAAAACACTAAACGACGTATCTAAGTACTAACTCGTTTTTTAGACGATGTATATTTTTTAGTTTAAGGGAACAGGATTGTGAGATTTTGCTAAAACCGTCTCCTTCTACTAATGAAATTGCATTTTTACCACCAAGTATGAAGGGTGTAAGTGTTACTATAATTTCATCAATAAGACCATCTTTAAAAAATGACCAGTTAGTTGTTCCACCACCTTCAACTAAGAGTTTTTTGATATTTTTCTCTTTTAGAATACATAATAATTTTTTTACGTTTATTTTTTTATGGCCACATTTTATTACTTCTAGACCATATCGTTGTAATCTAGCAACATTTTTTTCAGAGATATTTTCAGATACAGCAATTATTGTTGGAATTTTTCTGCATGTTTGAATTATTTTTGAATTAGATTTTATAGAACCAGTAGAATCTAAAATTATTCTGATAGGATTTTTTCCCTTAACATATCTGGCTGTCAAAGATGGATCATCAATTAGCATTGTACGTTTTCCAATTAGTATTGCATCTACATTTGATCTAAGTTTATGTACTCTTACAAGATCCTTTTTTGAAGATAACCTAGAATCTCCAGTTTTTGTTGCCATATTTCCATCTAAGCTTATAGCTGCACTAAGTATTACATAGGGTCTAGATTTTGCCATGTATTATTTTACCACCAATCATTACTGCTTTGATTACGGTTTCAGATGCTCTATGTACAATTGAAGCGTATGGATTATGCATTGGTTCTAAATCTATTTCATGTTTGTCTATGAAAATACAGTCTGCTAAATTATTAGGTTGAATTGAACCCAGTTTTTTATTTTGAAGCATGTTTGATGCATTTACTGTAGTCATTTTTAGTATGGACTTTGGAGAAACTCTCTTTTTTTGCATACCCATAGAGGCTTTCCAAAGATAATCCATTTCCCTAAACATGTCTAGCGAATTTATCATGACATTATCTGTTCCTATGGTTATGTTACATCCACTTTGAATCATTAAATTCACATCGGGAATTCCTTCTGCGAGTGAAGCATTGGCCCTAGGACAAATGACAATACTTGTTTTATGTTTTGAAGCAAGCAGGAGATCTTTTTTTGATGCGTGTGTCATATGAATTAAAAAATGTGGTTTTAAGATCATAGCTCTTTGAGTCTCTGTTTTTCCTGTTGTTTTTTTTGAAATTTCACAACTTTCAATTGTTTCTGCGGAATGAATTGCTCTTAGTTTTTTGGTTTGCGAATAATATCTTAGTACTGAATTGCTGTTTTCATTTGGCCCACTTATTCCAAGTCCATCGCATTTTTGTAATAGTGTAGAAAGTTCATTCTTTTTAGAGTCAGGTAATGATATGTTTTTTTTAATTAGTTTATGATCTTGATAATAATCTATTCTACTTAGAATGACGGATCTTATAGGAAGATCAGACATTGCCTTTTGCAAGATATTTATTCCTTCAAGTCCTCCTTCTCTGAAATCAACAAATGTTGTTATTCCTTTTTTCATCATAGAAATGCATGAATTTCTGATAAAACTGGTGAGATGTGATGGTTTAGTATTTTGCAAAATCTTTTGTTTAAATCCAATAACCGGATGGATTTTTTCTTCTACTCCATAATCTATACCAATATCTTTGGCTATTGAATCACCTACATGAGTATGAGCATTAACAAATCCCGGAATTACTAAAAGCCCTTCACCATCACGAACTTCTTCTTTTTGTACTGGTTTGAGAGTAGTATCTAGTTTATCAAAAAATTGACCCGAAATACGCATGTTTGTTTGTTGCACATACTCTAGTTCTCTGCCGTAAAGCACACTAACATTTTTTATCAGCATGCCAGTTCAAGCACTCGCTGCTTTTTGCCAGAATCCCTCATTTCTCGTATGGTATCAAGAGATTTTGTTGCAAGATTAGCAGCTTCTCGTGCTGTCTTTGCAGTTCCTATTCCACAATTCATAGAAATACCATATTTTTTTTCTATTAGTTCTAAAAATTTTGTTACATTTTCTTTTGCAGTTGAAGATGAAATAACCATAAAGTTATCTCCACCCATAAAGAATGTAAGTGAATTTTGTATTAGGAAGAATTCTGACATTTCAGAATATAATTTGAATATTAACGAAGAAATTTCATATGGTGATTTTTTTTTAGATATCGATGTAGATCCATCTACGTCCAAGTGCATTATGCTTACTTTTTGTTCTGATTTTCCATCCACAAAACCATATATGTCAAGTTCTTTGTTTAAGATAGTCTTTGATTTTCTTGCGTTATCTGCTTGAAGATTTGCTTCAAATGGAGATTGTCCATATCCTATAGTCATGGAAAATTCGAGTTCAAATGAATCTTTTAGTTTCTTTTGAATTTCCATATGATCATTTAGAGAAAGGCCGTTTGAAATTACAAATAGCTCATCAAACCTATTAGCAAAAACAAGACAGCTTTTGTCTGAGAAGAGTTTTTGCATTTCTTTGTATAAGGAGGATTGAAGTATCTGGAGTTTGTGCTCTCTGTCACTTCCAAGAGTAAGTGTCCAGAGTCCGTATCCTGTTATTTTGACGATAGTAATCTGGATCATTTTATACTCCCTAACTGATTTGCTATTTTTACTATGGCTTCTACTGCTCTTTCTGCCACAGGCCTTATTCTTGCCTGTGCTTGTCTTTCTGTCATGCCTGGACCTGTGATGCCTAGAGTCACTGGTTTTTTGTATTTAACAGCAAGTTCCGTTAGAGATTTAGCAACTACATTTGCAATGAGTTCATCATGCTTTGTTTCTCCTTTTATTACGGCGCCAAGCGTTACAACAGCATCGATCTCTTTTTTTTGTAATAATGCGTCGATTACAATTGGCATATCGAATATGCCCGGAACTTTACAAGTGAATTTTATGTTTAGTTTAAGACTTTTTGACTTTTCAAGTGCCACGTCAAGCATTTTTGAAGTCACTTCTTGGTTAAAGTCTGCAGTAACAATTGCAATATTCAAAATTAATGCACCTTAGAGAATTCTAAAAGTTCTTTGCCTTCTAGAAATGGAATTGCATTTTCTTTTGCATATTTTTTAGCTTTTTCAACTGATAAAGCGGTATACAATTCTGAATCTAGCATTTCACAAATTGTTGCAACAGGTGATAGTTTTGAGAGCCCCATTAGATATATCGACATTTCTGTGTGGCCTAATCTATTTGATAATAATCCATTTTTTGCTATTAACACAGGTACATGTCCTGGAGTTTTAAAAGAAGAAATGAATTCTTGTTTTTTATTTCCATTTAGATTTTTGTAAAGATTAGCCATTTCTTGTATTGTCAGAGATCTGTCTCTATCAGTTATTCCAGTGTAAGTCTGGACATGATTTATTGAAATTGAAAAAGATGGTTGATCACCATATGGTGCTTTTCCCATAATCATTTTTTTAGATTCATTATCAACTTCTTGCGAATTGGAAAGAATATCATGCATATAGTGTAGTCCTAAGTTTTGAGCAAATGAGTGATTTATCGTAAGACAAACAAGACCCCCTGCATATTGACGCATTCTTGCTATGTGTGCAGGAGTAACAAACTCTGCTGCGACTACCATGTCTACCTCATTCTCACGTTTTCCTGCATCATGAAGTAGAATAAACTCGCCTCTTTTCAGTGAAGAAATTGCTTCATTTAAAGACATTTAATAAAATGTTCATTTTAGTAATTATAAAGCTTACTACAAAAATAGTTATTACTACAAAAATAGTAGATCATTATCTTTTACCAGTTGTGTATTTTCCAAGTATGTCGGTTTCAATATTAACTTTGTCGCCAATTTTTTTAGAATTAAGATTTGTAATTTCCATTGTATGTGGTATGATACATACCGAAATTTTATTTTTTATTATGTCAACTAGTGTTAAGCTTATTCCATCTATTGCAATTGATCCTTTTTTAACAACATATTTTGTTAGATTATTTGGAAGTTCGATCCAGAGTTTGATTTCTTTTGGAAATTTTTTTATGTTTATTATTTTTCCAGTACCATCAATATGTCCTAGGACAAAATGACCCTCCATTCTATCACCAACCTTCAAGCTACGTTCTATGTTTACTTTATCTCCAGATTCTAATTTGCCAAGATCGGTTTTCTTTATAGTTTCTCCAATCATTTCAAATTCTGCTTCGCTCTTAGAAATTCTTGTAACAGTAAGGCAAACACCATTTATTGCAACGCTATGACCAGCTTTGAGTCCTTTAGCAAGATTACCTAGATCCACTTTCATCTTGGCAGCACTTCGACTATTTGTTTTCTTTTCGAATTTCTTTATTATTCCAATACCTTCTACTATTCCTGTAAACACTTGATAAAATTATTCTAAAGCGTATAAATTACTTATTTTATTGTGTTGTTAATTTCGTGCCTACGTTTGTTCTAGATGTTCCTTACTGAATCCAATAGAGCTTTAGCTCGCTTAAAATGAACTTCATCAATCATCTTCCCTTCCACTACTGTTGCTCCTTTATTTTTCTTTGTTGACTCTATATAGACCTGGCATACCTTTTCTGCCCATGCTACCTCATCTTTGGTGGGATGAAATATCCTGTGTACAGCTGATATCTGGTTTGGATGAATCACACTCTTTCCTACGTATCCTAGATTTCTTCCAATTATACAATCTTGTTCAAGACCAGTTTCATCATTTAGATCTTGCCAGATAGCATCTATTGCATATTTTCCAGCTGCTTTTACATCTAGCGGAATTTTGGCTCTTGCATATTTTGCTCCATCGGCTTGTTTTGTATATTCTATACCCATATCATTTAATAGATCAAACACACCAAACACAAGAAAAGATATTCTCGTGCTTGATGATGCAATATTGTACGCGTTTACCACTCCTTCAGCAGATTCTATTGATGGTATTAGTTCAATTGGTTTTAGTTTATGTATTTTCTCCAACGGAACAAGAAGTTTTTCTATTTTTTTAAATTCTTTTACATTATTCACTTTTGGAATAACTATTCCATCAATTCCTTTCTGAACTATTTGGCGCAAATCATCGTGAATTAGTCCAGAGACTGGTGAATTTGTTCGCACATATACTTCAGCTTTGTATTCAGAGCGTTCTGTCAAGGCTTTTTTGATAAGATTTCTTGCGGAATCTTTTTCATTTAGTGGAACAGAATCTTCTAAATCAAAACACACTATATCTCCAAGTAGAGTCTTTGCTTTTTCTAAAAATCTGGGATTATTTCCTGGAACAAAAATGAGGCTTCGCAAGAGTCTAGCCATGAAATAGACTAGACTTAGGGTTTCATTAAGATTTTACCAAATAGGCCTTTGCCAGTCAGCATCTTTGTGTGTGCTTCTGCAGCCTGTTCAAACGAATATGTTGAATCAATTACTGCTTTTATCTTACCTTTACCCATCCAGTATAATCCTTGTTCTAATTCAGCTTTAGTTCCTTGTGTAGAGCCTAGTATGTTAGTTCCCTTGAAGAAGATGTGCCTTAGATCAGTTTTTGCATCATAACCAGTTGTTGCACCACATGAAACAAGTGTTCCGCCGTACTTTAGCAAAGTAAGCTGTTGGTTCCAGTGTGTTTGTCCAATATGATCAAATGAAACATCAATTCCAGGAATTACACCTGTTTTAGCGCTAATTTCTTTTGTAATTTTGAAGACTTCTTTGCCCCAATCTTCTTTTCTGTGATCAACAGCATAATCAGCACCAAGTTCTTTTAACTTGTCTAGCTTGTCAGGACTTGCAGTTGAAATTACTGTACAATTGTAAAGTTTTGCAATTTGAATACCAAAACTTCCAACACCAGAACCACCCCCCATGATAAGTACAGTTTGACCTGGTCGTATCTTTGCTCTACCCACAAGCATGTGCCACGATGTAAGCAGTGTCATTGATGCAGCAGCTGCTTCATCAAAACTGACTCCCTCAGGAATCTTTGCAACATTTACTTCTGGCAAATGAGTAATTTCAGAAAAACCTCCCCATGTTGGACCTGTTTGAAATCCCCAGATCGTTCTTTTAATACAATCAAATTCTCGTCCATCTGTACATGCAGAACAAACTCTGCATGACATGTTTGAATGTGAAACAACTCTATCACCTACTTTGAAATTTCTAACATCTTCACCTACTGCAATAACTTCTCCTGCTGCATCGGAACCAGAAACATGAGGCAATGGTACTGCAACTGGTTGTCCCCTCATTCCCCAAATATCATTATAATTCAAAGCTGCGGCTTTTACTTTGAAAACTACTTCATCGGGTTTTGGTCTTGGTTCAGAAATATCTTTTACTTTTAAAATTCGCTTATAATTATCATCAGGCGCATATTCTTCATAGACTACTGCCTTCATATTTACAGACGCTTAATTTGCCCCTAATATATTTTCGCTAATCTATTTTCGATTAATTTTGAAATCACGTTTTGGTTGTTGAACTGATTGTAGAATTTGTTTTAATTGATCATCAGAAATTTGTGTGTTTAGTTTACCTTGTGATGCCATACCAATAAGATAATTTTCAACCATTGCAGCAAGTTCAGGTTTGACCATCCTGACGTTGTTTAACCTGAGTCTTGCTTGTGGATCAAGTAAAGTTCGTAATGCTTGCTCTTTCATTGCATTAACTTCAGCTTCGGTGGGTTCTCTTTCATTACCTTGGTTTGGGTTACTCATAAAACCACACTAGGAATATTTCTTAAGATTTGGATTTTTTACAACTAACTCGTTTAGAATTTCTGTGGCAACTCCGTCGATTTTTTTCATTCCTTGATGGGAGATAGTTCTTCCTTTTCCTTCAACTTTGTCTATGTAGCCAAGTTTTTCTAGATTATGTATGGCGGTTCTAATTATGGCACCTCCAGCATCTCTGTGATGATTTCCACCATATCCAACTGCTTTTACTCCTCCATACATACCGCGTAGATCCTTTACTCCAATTGGACCATGAAGATATATTTTTCTGAGAAGTGATGCGCATCTTGTATACCACCAATCATTTTTTTGTGGTGGTTTTTCTGCATGTGGACCAGTCTTAACAAATGGAATCCAGCTTGGAGTTGAGATTTCTTCATTTTTCAGAATCTCCGATAGTTTGTTAATCAATACATCAGCTGGTACATCGTATGCCTTTGCCATGAAAATGAAAGTTTTCAGTTCGTCTTATAAATCATTGAGCTTTGGAAATAATCTTTCTATATGTGTGATTACAGAAACCGCATGTTATACGAATTGATTTTACAGAAGATCGTCCCATTCTGATTCTTGCATTAACTCCTGAAGCAATAAATTTTTTACATTTTTTACAAAAATTCATCCGTATATGATAAGGCATTCTTATTCTATATTTGGTACTAATTTTTTTTGCAAGAGTTGCCTGTCTTTGTGCTAATGATGGATTAGTTCTTGAGTTTGATATAGCGTTTTGAATTAGGATTTCCATCCTTTCTAATGCAATCTGGCGTATTACTGCTTTCATGGAAGTTAAATAATGTCTTACCTTTAAAATACGATCTTGCTGTCATTGATACTTGCCGAGTCTGCGCTTGAATTAGTTCCTAAAGAACTACAGAATCACAACTCCGTGCTTGCATATAGTAAAAAGATGGGCAAAAAACCATCTAATGTAATTTTGGATGTATCTTGGCATTTTGCTGCAATGAAGGGAATCAAGAATGAGATAAAACGTGGTAGGCCAGACTTGGTCCATTTTTGTCTCCTCGAATGCTGTACTATTCCTTTGTATTTTGAGAAGAAACTTCATGTTTATGTTCATACCATAGATGACAAAGTAATTTTTGTTGGTGATAATGTTCGGCTACCGAAATCTTATCACAGGTTTATTGGTTTGATTGAAAAACTATATTCTGAGAAAAAAATTGAACAAGATGGGAAAAAATTACTTGAGATAAAAAATATGACTTTTGATGATCTCGTTGACAAGATTGGTGCAAAAAAAGTGATTGGTTTTTCTACAAGAGGACAAACAAGTTCGTATGATAAAATTGCAGAGTACGTTGGGAGAGATTCATGTATTGTTGTTGGTGGATTTTCAAAGGGACATTTTTCTGATAAAATATTAAAAAAGATCGATAATCTTGTTTCTGTTGACAAAAATCCTTTAGAAGCTCATGTAGTGATTTCTCGTCTATTATATGAGTGTGAAAAAAGAATTATTATGTAGGTTAAAGATTGGCAGTGTTAAGCGGTCGTAGTATAGTTTGGTTAGTACACTGGCCTTCCAAGCCCGTTACCCGGGTTCAAATCCCGGCGACCGCATCTTTTGTTCTAAACTGAAATAATTCCAATTGAGATCAAGTATTGAATGCCTGCGGCAAATGTTTTATCATCTATCTTTCCTTCAGACCATAAAGCGGCATTTTGTTTTACCCAGTTTGGGATTTTATCTATACTATGTTGTTTTTCAGTATGAGGGACAGATATTATTCCTCGTTGTATGAGATATTCAATTCCTTTTAGAAAATCTGTGCTACTAATTGTACCATCTACCCACCAACCAGCGTTTTTCTTAATCCAATCTGGAATGTGTGTTTTAGTTTCTACTAATTGTTTATTTGCAGATTGATCTGGCTGCATACCAAATATGTAAAGCCACGCAATACCAGACTCAGTCTTATTTATGAGGTTGCCATACAGGATGATATCAGAGTCTTGTGATGAGAATTTTGTATTAATAAGATTTGTTCCACGTAAACTAACACTAATTCCATTTTTGATAAATTGTGGAAAATCATTTAAGCTTCCTACTTTTTTTGCAAATGAACCATCATTAGTTTCTTCCACTGTTATTTCTTTCACAACCATTTTACCACCAGCTTGTTCTATTAGTTGAGCAGCAAATTCTTGTTGAAGTGGATTAATTATTTTATGAGTTTTGTCAGAATACGAATAATCGATTTTCCCTCCTGGTGGCTTGTTACATGTATCATCTCTCCATTTTTCAGACGACTTTATAGCGTCAATCATTAGTTGACCATGCAGAAATTCATGGTACATCATGATTTGATTTTCAATTTTTTTTATTCTTGGATCTTTTTGTACATCTTGTGTTAGATAATCAGAGTTTATCTTTAATTCATTATCACAATCCATAGTTATCTTTCCTTCTGTAGTTGTAACAGTACACTTCCAGGTGTATGTTCCACCTGTGATTACTCCTTCTTCGTGAGTTTGGGTTTCATCGAATCTTGTTAATTTTGTTTTGATTACACTAACTACTAGATTGTTTTGATCAGTAGAATCACATGGAAAAGAAATTATCAGTGGTTTTTCGAACGTTTCAAGCACCTCACTTACAGCCTTTTTTTCAACATCGAGTCTTTCAAATTCTGCAAGCAATTTTTTGTATAGTTGTTGCTCTTGTGTTGTGGGAGGAATGTAATCATCACCAAGTACAGGAATAAAATTTGCAAATAGTAATGATATAACAAGAAATGCCGAGTATCTCAAGTATACAGAATCTCCTATGCACAATAATTAAGAGTTAGGATTGAATTGTACTTGTTTTTTAAATTCTTCCCATGCAGGCTTTGGATTTTTATCAATGTCAATTAATCCAGCACCACAAATGTATTCGGCTGTGCGTTGTAATACAAACTCATTTCCAAAACTAATATCAAAACTTGTGTTAAGACTCTTCATGCAACTTTCTATTGGTCTGTCATATTGCCTAAACCAAGAAAGAAACTCAAATCGCGGTTCATTTTTTCTGTAAAAATCATATGCTATTTTCATGAATTTTATCTGTCCATCTTTGCTTCCACCAACTGATTCTGCTGTGGTCCAGCTTATTTCCATCAAAGCAATCTGTTTGTTATCTACAAGATCTAAGATTCTTTCAAGATTTTTGCCTGCATCTTCTGGAGTTTTGTCTATTTCATTTAGTACATTTACGGGAAAATAGGTGAAAGCAATAAAATCTCCTTGATTTAGCTTGTCGATAAGTTCTTCTTGTTTGTGATTTAATACACCGTGAAGTGAAAATGAGTTTCCAAATTTTACGTTTGGATGTTTCTCTTTAAGTTCATTATATATATCTGTGAAAAATTCCTCATATTTTGTGATCTCATTTTCGTGTTCACGGAAATATGCATCTATTTCTCCACCTATTATTACATGATCAACAATATCATATCTTGATAAAATGTCATCAAGGACTTTAACAGTTTTTTCCTTTAGATTATCATCAAGTTGCGGCGCTCCCATCCAAGCTGGAAATGGACCGAAAACACGACTATTAATTATTGAAAAATACAATGTTACTTTAAGATCATTTTGTTTGTTGAGACTCATTAGAGTATCAGGAATTTTCCAATCGTATTGTCCTTGTTGTGGTTCTAGTATAGACCAGAAAATGTAGACATTACTCCTACCGATTCCTGTAGATGCGGCTTCCGCATATGCATCCTTTAGTTCTGAAATGGTTGGTGTGGCTGATGGAGTCATTATGTATAAACCAAGTTTTTCGTTTTTTTGCAATATGATAGGTTGTATTGCTAAAAATATTGCTACAATAACAATAGCTATTACACCTGCTACTATTGTACCACTAAGAATTTTTTTGTTCAATAATGCAATCACTGATGATTGATAGTAAAAGAGTTATGATTAGTACAACTAGCCAGATGTACAGCCACTGTATCCGCATTCTATGCAGATGTTGCATCCTTCTGCAAAAACTAGATTATTTTTGCATATAGGACATAATCTTTCTTCCATTTGTTCTTGTGTAAGTTGGTTTTGTTGTGATTTTACTTCACTATCAGGAATCTTGATTTGTAGTGCTTTTTCAATCTGAGTTTTCAGATATGGATTAGTAACACCTTTTGCAATGTAATCAGTTAGGTATGTACTTGGCACTACTTGGAATGTTTTTTGCACATTGTCACCAGTCATGTGAAGAACTTGTTCATGTCTTGAACCATCTCTAAATACAGTGATTCCTTTTAGTCCAAGCTCATGTGCTAACAGATATGATGCTTTAACATCATCTGCAGTTACATCATTTGGCATATTGATTGTTTTAGCTATTGCATTCCCAATCCATCTTTGCCACACAGCTTGTGCCATCAAGTGATCAGTCCAGTGTATGTCCATCGCAGTCACAAATATGTTCTGTATCCATTCTGGAATTTCTGGAATTCCTTTTACTGATCCATAATTGTTTGCAATCTTTTCTAAGATTTGATCATTGTACAGTCCATGTTCTTTTAGAATTGATTCAAAGATCTTGTTGGTGTAGAAAAATCTACCAACTGTTACACGCTTTTCAAATACAAGGGCAAACATGGGTTCCATTCCATTAGAGCAATCAGCTATCATAGAAAGTGTTCCTGTTGGAGCTACTGTAGATGTAAGCACGTTTCTTATTCCATGTTTTTGGATTTTTTCAATAAGTGCATCCCAATCATAATAGTGTACACTCTTTGGTTTTTCATAATAACCTGAAATTGGAATTTTTCCTTCAGGATATTCTGTTTTTCCACAAAGTGGGAATGCCACTCGTGTCTTTGCTAAAGCTACACTTTCTTCCATTGAATAATAACTCAAAGCCTCTGCTAGTTTTTCTTGGAATTCATAACCTTCTTGTGAGTTGTACGGAATTCGCAGCTTGAATAAAAGATCAGCAACGCCCATCACACCAAGTCCTATTCTACGCGAATCTTTTGAGGCCTTATCGATCTCAGGTATGGGATAGTTGTTTACATCTATTACATTATCTAGGAATCTTGTAGTCTTTCTGATTACTTCTTCGTATCTTTGCCAATCAAATTCGTACTGTCCATCAGCTTTTCTTTTCACAAAGTTTGAAAGATTGATAGATCCAAGATTACATGATTCATATGGATACAGACTTTGTTCCCCACATGGATTAGTTGCTCGCAATGGTTCCCCGCGTGCTTTTGCAAATACATTGTACTTGTTAATTTGATCAAAGAAGATCAGTCCAGGTTCAGCACTCTTCCAAGCTGACAGTGCTATTAGATCAAGGAGTTGATGGGCGTTTACTTCACGTACTGGACTCTTGTCACGTGGACTTCGAAGCATGTATTTTCCATCGCTAGAATTTACAAGTGCACTCCAAAAGTCTTCCCATACTCCTACACTCACGTTGAAGTTTTCTAAAACTCCTGCCTTTGTTTTTGCGGTAATGAACTTTTCAATATCTGGATGCCATGCTTCAATAATTCCCATATTTGCACCTCTGCGTTTTCCTCCTTGTTTAACAACTTCAGTTACTGTGTTTATGATATTCATAAAAGAAACAGGTCCTGATGCAACACCAGATGTAGATGCAACCATATCACCTTCTTCTCTGAGATCAGAGTAATTGATTCCAACTCCTCCCCCTGATTTGAATATTAAAGCAGCGTCTGAAGATGATTTCATTATTTGTTCCATGTCATCAGGCATTGCAAGCACAAAGCATGCAGATAGCTGTCCTAGCCTTCCACCAGCATTCATCATGGTTGGAGAGTTTGGCAGAAAGTCTTGAGACACCATCATGTCGTAGTATTCTGCAATTCTTTCTGCATAGTGCTCGAATTGTTTTGCTGCAAGCATGGTAAGAAATTCTTTGATACTTACTTTCATCTGACCTTGTTTTGCCAGATCAATGTAGTGAGAGATTAATCCTCTAAAGTGCCACTTGTTAAGGTGGTATTTGCCTATCTTGAATTTGTAGTTAAAATCATCAAGTTTGTCAAGATATTTTTTAGCATCCTCTATGTTTTGGGTTCTTCCACCGTTAACTTCAAAAATGGAGTTATCTTTTAGCACGTCTGCAATTCCAACTAAGACTGCAACGCGCTCAAACATCTCTCCAGGGCTTTCGATTATTTCACCTTTATTATTACGAAATAGATATCGTGATGCCAAGACTC
>JAHEYD010000036.1 GCA_023251795.1 Nitrosotalea sp.
TGTGAAGTATGCATTTTGTTATTTTAACAGAGATTGGTGTAGCAGTATTTGATAAAAATACATGTGTGAAATCTCTTCCTTTCTCAGATCCTGCCAAAGAGTATGTTGAGATAAAAGAAGAAAAGGCAAATGTATACCAACTGTCAGATTTTCTTTCGAAATTAACTTCGCCAGTTTTTGTAAACGATTCATCGCTTATGAAACTTTTGAAAAAAAATTCAATTGAAGCAGAACTAATGGATAATGCAAAAATAGAAAACATTCAAGCTTCAAAACTCAGAGTTCTAGTTGATTCTGGTTTTGCAAAAGATGAAGATGATGCAAGAGCAAAATTACGAAACTTTGCAGTACAGCTTTCTTCTTCAAAAGTTACAGAAACATCTGAAAGCCCAGACCTTCACATAATTCAAACTATTAACACATTGGACGAAATTGACAAGATCATAAATGGACTTAGTTCGCGATTAAGAGAATGGTACGGCTTACATTTTCCAGAGCTTGATAATTTAATAGATAGCATAAATGGATATTCCAGAATAGTCTTAGCTGGTACAAGAGATGACATCACAGATAGCGTGTACACTGAAGCTGGATTTCCTGATACCAAAGTAGAGATGCTGTCTTTATTACAGAAAAAAAGCAAAGGAGGCAAGATATCAGAAGAAAATCTTGCAATTGTTCAGTCAATTGCAAAGCAAATATTGGAACTTTTTGATTTAAGAAATACACTAGAAAAACATGTAGAAACTCAGATGGGGATTGTTGCACCAAACTTATCTGGTATACTTGGACACGCTGTAGGAGCTAGAATTTTGGCAAGGGCTGGAAGTCTCAAAAGGCTTGGCTCCATGCCTGCTAGCACTATTCAGGTTCTTGGTGCAGAGAAAGCACTATTTCGCTCTCTCAAGACAGGATCCCAGCCGCCAAAGCATGGTTTATTGTTCCAACACGCTTTGGTACATGCAGCTCCAAGATGGCAACGTGGTAAGATAGCTAGAGCAATTTCTACAAAGGCAGCAATTGCAGCAAGAGTAGATATCTTTGGGGCAGGGATAAATCAAACTCTCTTTGAGAAGCTAAATGTTAGAATTAAAGAAATTAGTGAAAAGTACAAGGAACCAACAGAAAGAGAACCTATGAGAATTCAACAGCGTGATACTTTCCGACATGGAAGAGACCAGCGAAGTTTTGGTAGAGATTCTAGAAGCGACGATAAAAAACAAGACTGGAAGAAAGGAAAAAGAAGAAAGTTTGGAAAACGACGAAGGTAATATCTTTTGGATTAAAGTAGACGGTGAAAAAAAACCTGCAACATTAAATCTCGTTCCCGGAAATCAAGTCTACAAGGAAAAATTAGTCAAGGTAAAAGATGAAGAATTCAGAATATGGGATCCGTTTAGAAGCAAGCTTGCAGCAGCCATAATTAATGGTTTAGAGATTTTGCCAATAGTTAGAAAATCCAAAGTTCTCTATCTTGGAGTTTCTACGGGAACAACTGCAAGTCATGTTTCAGATATTGTGGGTCCAAGTGGAATAGTTTTTTGTGTAGAACACGCAAGTAGAGTTGCGCGTGATTTTTTAGACAGAGTGGCAGCACATAGATCAAACATAGTTCCAATATTGCAGGATGCAAGAAACCCAAAACAGTATTTTTCAGTATATGGAACTGTAGATGTAGTTTATGTCGATATAGCGCAGCCAGATCAAACCGAGATTGCAATACTAAATTGTAAAACTTTTCTCAAAAAGGGTGGATATCTCATGCTTGTCATAAAAACAAGAAGTATTGATGTAACAAAAGATCCTGCCCAGATAATCAAATCTGAGATCAAGAAACTAAGTCCAGATTTTGATGTAATTCAAGAAATTGACCTATATCCTTATGACAAAGACCATGCAATCGTGCTTGCAAAGTATTAGAATTCATCTTTGGCTTAGAAGAATCCTTACAGGCTTCCAACTAGTGCGCACAAATTGTGGAGTTTTCTTGTGAGTAAAAATCCAATTTCTAACAAACTTCATCGTTTTAGAATCTGATGGATAACCGCTTCCAAGATCATATTTTTTTCGGAGTTTTTCTATTTCTTTATCACGATTTATCTTTGCAACAATTGATGCCGCAGAGACTACAGCAAATTTACTATCTGCATGATGCCTTGAATAGATTCTTCCACTTTGTGCAAGTTTAGAAATTTTTTTGCCAAATCGAATTGGATTTACATCGCATGAATCGACATAAGAAGAATCTGGTTTTAGTTTTGAGATAACTTTGGCCATGTATTTTGCTTCCAAGTCATTTAATTGGTTTTTTCTTACACTTTGATCTATTAATCGTGGCGAGATTCTTGCAACGTAATAATCATCCACCAGATCAATAATTTTTCCATATAGATTTTCTCGTCTAGCTGGACTTAGTTGTTTAGAATCGCGTACTCCAATTTTAGACAAATATTTGATCTTTGAGCGTTCAATGGATATTCCTGCTATAACAAGAGGTCCAAGTACAGATCCTCGACCAGCATCATCTACACCACAAACTATCATTTTGTGTTTTGGTACATTAGATGTATTAAATCGTTTTAGGACATACTAAATAGAACCAAATTGCAAATCGAGCAAATGCAGGACATAGTGGAGATAACAACAGAAGGAAAAACAAAGCTTCTTGTCCCAAAAGAGTCACTTGAGACAAATGCGCCTCCAATGCAACCTGCGTTTTTTAACCCAAGAGCAAAACTAAGCAGGGATTTCTCCATAGTTGCATATTCTACATTTTTACAAAATTTCAAAGGACCCAAAACTTTCCTTGATTGTCTTTCTGGCATAGGAGCTCGTAGCATACGTGTTGCAAACGAGCTAAACATGATAGAGAAAGTTTTCATAAATGACGTAAATCCGTCTGCTTTGGAACTTGCAAAAAACTCTGCGATGTTAAATAACACAGCCAAGTGTGAATTTTCAGAAAACGAAGCATGTAGATTCCTAAGCTTACATTCAAAGCGAGAAAATCGTGGCGCAATAGTTGATATCGATCCATTTGGTTCACCATCAAGATATCTTGATTGTGGAATACGTGCAACTTCGCATGGAGGTCTTCTTTCAGTTACTGCAACAGATCTTCCAGTATTACATGGGTTATACAATGATGCATGCCAAAGAAGGTACTATGGAATTCCCGTGAGAACAGAATATGGAAATGAAATTGCGTTAAGATTGATTCTTGGTTGCGTTCATCTTGTGGCTGGAAGGCTTGATGTTAAGATTGTACCATTATTTGTACAAAACAATATGCATTATTACAGAGTCTATGTTAAGATACTTGTTAAGACAGATTCTGATGACAGCATGGGATACATCATACATTGTAAAACATGCGGGCATAGAAGAGTTCAGAAAGAAAAAAACAATGCTTGCGAAATTTGTAATGCAAAAGCAGAATCGGCAGGACCGCTTTGGATAGGAGAGATTCATGATAAAATGTTTGTAGACTCGATGTTATCAGAACAAACAAAGTTTACAATAGACAAGTCTTGTGAGAAAACTTTGTTAAAATGTCAAAAAGAGATAGGTATGCCTCCCTCATTTTTTATGCTTGATGAGATTGCAAGAAAGATGAGAGATGCCCCAAAATCACTTGAGAAAACAATTGAAAAACTTCAAAAATCCGGATTTAATGCATCTCCCACAAGCCTAAATCCTTCTGGATTTAAGACTAGTGCCAGAATAGATGAAATTATACAGGTACTAAAAAATTAAGGATTATAGCCAAGGCAGATATAGTATAGTTCACTACTTGTTTTTCTGCTTGCTTTTGGTTTTCTTATCTGAACTTTTGTAAATTTCTTTTTTATATAATCTCGAAACTCGTTTGAATATTCTCCATCAAATACTTTGAATAATGCATTTCCTTTGTATGCTAGAACATGATCAACTATTTTCGATGCAGCATAGTTTATTGCAATCTGTTTTGCATGATCAACCGCCCAGACACCGCTTACTTGTGGAGAAAGATCACAAATCACCGCATTTACTTTTCTTCCAAAGTATTCAAAAACCAATTCTACAATAGATTCATCTTCAATATCTCCTCTTACGATATGTGCATTTGGAATTTCTTCAACGTATGAAGTATCAACACCCATAACTTTTCCTTTATTTCCTGCAAGTTCGAGTGCCACCTGTGTCCAACCACCAGGCGAACATCCAAGATCTAGCACATAAAATCCCGGTCCAATTATTCGATATGATTGATTAAGTTCTTTTAGTTTGTATGAAGCCCTACTTCTGTAACCTTCTTTGTGTGCGAGTTTTCTGTAAAAATCTCGTCTTGCATCAATTAATTTCATTTCTTTGTTTTCTTGTTAGCAAGTTCAGTAATAACCCATTGTTCAATCAGTGGACAAGTTTTCGGACTAACCTCGCCATCAATTGAACATTTTTGTTCTACTGGACAGATTAAACAGGGCGCAGCTTCAATTGTTTGTGTGCTTACAGGCATTTTTGAAATCTTTAGCTTGTATGTCCATCTTCCGTTTTCCAAAATCTTCTCACGTTTTACGATATTACGTCTTTCAAGTTTGAGAGCTAGTCTTGAACCGTCCCTGCTAGTCAGTTTTAATTTCTTCCATAAATCACTTTGAAGCATACCTTCATCACCTCGTTCTGCAACAATATTACAAACTCGTGTTGTGAGTTTTTCCATATCAAGGCCTTCGATCTTAAAGTTTTCAATTTCTGATTCATCAAATTCTTCCTCCAGTTCTTCTTCTGCCTTCTTTTTGGAAGCTGATTTCTTTGCAATGGCTGGTTTCTTTTCTAGAACTTTTTTCTTTTCAACAACTTTTTTCTTTTCAACAGCTGGTTTCTTTTCTGCAACCTTTTTCTTTGCAATAGGTTCTTTTGCCGCTTCTTTTTTTATTGGTTTTTTATCTTTCTTTTTAGCCATAATGATCTCTTAACAACTGATATCTGAATACGCACTCAAAGTAATATATAACATAGCATTGGGTTTATTGAACTCTGAATTTGGCTGTTGTAGTTATAGTCTTTTTGTAGTCACTGTCGTTCATCTCAACCACCATTTCATATTCTCCTGCTTTGTCAATTTTTTCAGAAAAAGTATCACCTATAGGAAGCGCTAACTTGTTTGTAGAAAAGCACTGTGAAAAGAAGCCGTTTTGTGCTACTACTTGTTTTGGTGATGTTTTGGTGTCATAAATTGTAATATACAGATCACCGCAATCAAAATTAGAATTATTGACTATGACTTTAATCTCTATATGGGCAGAAACAGAGTATTGACTTAACAAGCCTTGAATCTTGAGATCTTCAATTACTGGTTGTGTTGGTGTGAAAATACTTTCAAATGGCCACATGTTAAGTTCTCTGTCTGGTTGTGTTAAAACTCCAGACAAAACAAACGCACCAAAAGCCATCCCCATTACAACTGGAAAAAGAAAAACAAGCAAAGCTGTGTTTTGCACTGCCATTTTGTTATGTAACAATCTCATTCCTTTATATCTATTTAGTCAAAAAGTCATGTCACTCTTACAGATGATTTTGTCGAATAAGTTAAATCGAGGACAGCCAAATAGCCCGCTAGATGCGACTTAGAAAGTTTAGAGTTCGTGCTTTTAGATGCATTCATGATTCTGGTGAGATTAAGGTAGGAGACCTAGCTTCATTTATTGGTAGAAATGAAAGTGGAAAAACCACAATACTTGAAGCTCTTACTCTGCTTAACAAAGATACAAAAGTATCTGAACTTGATTTGTGTGACGAAATGTCAGAAGAATTAAAATCTGAAACGGTAATAGTTGAGGGCGAGTTTGAACTTGGCGAAAAAGAAATAAGATTAATTCAAGAAAGATTTCCAAATTTAGATGATATTAAAAAAATTAGGCTATATCGTACACAAAAGAACCCTAAAGTACAGTACGATTTTGGCGACATAAAGATAAGCGAAGAAGCAAATAAGAGAATTAATTCGTGGGAAAACTTTGTAGAAAAGATTCAGAACTTTGTATCTTCAATTCCACATCCACTACGCATAAAACTAGATACAAGATTTCTAGAAGAAAACGCCCCGAGAACAAGAGATGTTTTTAACAACATGATGGCTGAATTTAACAATCAAATTTACTTGATAGCATCACATGAAAAACAGGTAATTTCTGACTGGGAGAAGATACACCGAAATCTCGACCATACGTATGATAGCCTTCTCATAGGCACAAGCGAACGCTCGGCCCTTGAAAATTTTGTGGAAGAGAAGATACACCCTAGATTTGTCTATTTTTCAGACTATAAGAAAATTTTAGGAAATATTGACCTTGATGAATTTTTGAAAGAATCCAAGGGAATAAGACCAAAAGGATTAGAGTATGTTGAAGAGTTTGACAAGGCTGAAACTGTAAAGAACCTATTTTATTTGGCAGAGTTAGACCCTGACAAACTTGAGGAAGTTCACAATAGTCCTTCAAGACTGATAAAACTTTTGCACACTGCAAGTAGAAAGTTAACTGACAGACTCAATCCAGCATGGAAAGGTGATCCAATTCATGTAGAATTGAGATACAATCCTTCAAACATCCTCAGTGTTGTAATTTCAGATGTTCACAGAGATGGCACTGTTACAAACACTGGTCTTTTGAATCGAAGAGCTGAGGGATTTAAGTGGACCTTTTCGTTTATAGTAAACTTTGCAGCTGAGACACAAAGATCTGAATTAAAAGAAGCAATATTACTTTTGGATGAACCTGCACGAAACTTGCACCCGACACAACAACGAGGAATCTCAGATTTATTAAAAGGTCTAGCTGGTTCTAATCAAATTCTGTATGCTACGCATTCACCATTTATGATATTTGATTATGCACCTGGAAACCTGCTTGTTGTGGAGCTTGATAAAAGAAAACATCTCAGTCACATCTATTATGATTATTGGAATGCAGATGATTCTACACTAATCCCGATCCTATATGGTCTTTCTAGAGGTCTCGTTGAATCAATTCCAGATAGAGAAATTGGTGTTAATTCAAGGCCAGTAATTATTGTAGAAACAATGGTTGATTCAATATATCTAAATGCATTTGACAAATTCCTAAAAGATCCAAATCTTTCAATGAATCCGCTTAATATTGTTCCTGCATATAACAAGAATTCCGTTCTACCGCTTTCAATATTTTATAAAAATCATGGTTACAACACGTTTGTGCTACTGGAAAATACAGAATTGTCACGTCAAATATCAACACAACTACAGGCAAACGGCTTCAAATCAGTACAGATAATATTTTTCGAATTTGGTGGACAACCAAAACAAGCAATAGAGGATTTCATAGTTGTTGAAGATTATCTGTATGCAGTAAACCAAACTTATGAGATCAAGTTAAGAAAAGAGGGATACCGCAACCTGACTCCTGATGACATATCTACAAAAGGCAAAAAGAGTATTTTAGATAATCTAAATGAGATCTGGAAAGAAAACCAACACTTGGGGTGGGAGAAATTTGAACCAGAAGAAATTTGTAGATACATATCTCAAAAAATTGCGTTAGGCGAGGCAGATTTCTTATCAGATAAAACAAAAGATCAATTCAGAACAATATTCAGATTGATTGCAGAAAGAATAAGACAGAACCAAAATATTGTCTCTGAGACAACGCTTAACAGCTTAAAATAAATCCGAATTTCCACAAAGTGCTAGAATTAGTACTTTACTCACAATTGATACTACTCAAAAATCAACAAAAATGAAAATTTGTATCATAGATACTTAAGATTTAATTTGGAGAACGGTTTTGTTTTGTTATTGAAAGATAGGTTCGTTAAAGGCGTGATTATTGCAATATTGCTTGTTTCTGCTTCATTTTTTACGTTTAGCGTTCCACAAATTAGTGCTGCAGATGAACTAGTGACAGTAATAGCTACAAATCATGATCAAGTGACAGTTGTAGAGTACAAAAATAATGAAGAAAATATTTTTGATATTACGTCAGTAGTTTTGAAAGTTGATGACGGTGGAAGTTTCAAGTCATTTAAAACGGAGAGAGGATGGATTGGCAAAAAGACCGATGCAGATACAATAACGTTTACTTCAACAATACCAATCAAACCAGGGCAGAGCATTAAATTTGGAGTAAAAACCGACAAATCAAACCCAGTTTTTAACTGGAAGGCATTCGACAAGGAAGGCTATGAAATAGGTTCTGGTGGAAGAGTCACAACAACAAACCAAGATAAAACACCACCTGAAACAGAAACCTCGACAACTGGACCAAGGGGCATAACCGAACAATCTACTTTTAAGATCATTCCTGATACCCCACGTGTTGGTTCTACTTTGCGTATAATTGGAGAGAGTTTTGTTCCAAAAGCAAATCTTGATTTTTACCTAAATGATTTAAAAATTGAATCTTTTGTAACTGATGGGCAAGGAAACTTTATTGTAAGCACAAAGATTCCTGAGAACCAATTATCTGATAGAGCAGATTTCATAATCAAAGATCAAAGTGGTCACCAAAAATCAGTAAGTTTGAGAATACAAGGAGTATCAAGTAGAATCACTGAAGGTATTGAGTTAACAGCAAATACTGCCTCAGTCTTTCACAGAGGTGATGAAAAGCCAATTTCAGGCACAGCTTCATCAGGTAGTACTTTAACTATTTCAATATCGGACTCTAAAGGCCAAGTTCTAACAACATATACAGTAAAAGCTGATGGCTCCGGAAACTATTCCACACCACATCGAATTCCCTCAGATAGAGAGTTTGGAGAATATACTATAACTATTACAGATGGAAAAGACACCATCGTTCGCAAATATGTTTTAGAATCAACACAAAAGATCAATTTAGCACCATTAAAAGAGAAATACGATCCAGGTGAAAACGTAACAATCAATGGTACTGCCATCGCAGGTAAAGAAATTGAATTAATATTACGTGATCCAGTTGGCATGGAGATCCATTCAGAGAATAGACAGATAGGACCTAACGGTACACTGACTTTTAATTATCATCTAGCTCCAGCAATAAGAGAAGGAACGTATGTTTTGTTTGCAACGCAAGAAGCAGAATTTGCCACCGTGCTATTTGGAGTAGGTCAACTTCCATCACCACCCTTGATAGCAACCATGGATTCGCTAAACTACAAAACAACAGAAAAACCCAAGATCAACATAATAGGACCACCTTTATCAACTGTCAGTTTAATTATAATTGATCCAGCAGACAAACAGAAATTTGCGGATAGTTTTTCTATAGGAGTTGACGGATATCACACATACACCTTTAACCTTACTGGCTATACATCTGGCATTTATACTGCTGTAATTAGTAGAGGAAACGTGCATGCTGAAAACAAATTCTCTGTTGGTTTACAGACTAGCACTGGAAAGGTGACTCTAAGAACTCTACATGAAACATACAATCCTGGCGATCCCATTTTACTGATAGGTGATTCTAACCCCAATGTCATTATCACCGTAAGTCTAACTGATCCTAATGGCATCAAGGTAAAAACACAAGATGTGTTTACTGATAAAAAAGGAACCTATTCGTCATCAGTTTTCAGGATTCCATCTAATGCCCAACCTGGAATTTGGAAGATTGAAGCAGGCAGTGGCGTAAACCACGTAAGTAAGGATCTAAGAGTAACACAAAGTACTGGTGGAGGTATTACAATTCATTTAGACAAGAGTAGTTACAAGAAAGAGGAAGTAGTACAGATCAGCGGTAGTGGAGTAAGCGCGTCACATACTATAGTAATAAAGATTTTGAAAGACCAGACGGAAATAACAAAGCTTAGTATCGTATCTACTGGAGTTGGAGATTATGGAACTATCTGGAAAATACCGACTGATCTAAGCCCTGGAACATATACAATAAAAGTTCTAGACGAACCAAAGAGTGCAGAAACAACCTTTACAGTTGTGAGCGGTTAGAAAATCATAATCGTACTTTATATCAAAACACTTATTATTTGAACATGAAAAAAATGGCTGATGACTGATATAAGCCAGCTGAATAAACCCCAGAATAGACTTGAACCAGTAGAAGGTACAATTGAAAGCATCAGTGAGCCAAGGACTGTAAACCTGAAAACAGGCGGACAGGCACAAGTTGCAGATGCAATTCTAAAGGATAGCACTGGTCAGATTAAACTCACGTTATGGGATGCTCAGATCAAAATGGTAAAACCAGGTTCCAAAATAAGAGTAGAAAATGGTTACATTACAAGCTTCAAAGGAGAAAATTCCCTCAATGTGGGAAAATATGGTAAGCTAAATGTAATCGAGTTTTAAACTTTAGATAATTCTTCTCTAATTAGCTAATATATCCAAGTTTTTTGTCTTGAGATGGCATTGGTAATTGTTCAGTGCCTTGTCGTTGTCCCATTTGTTCTTCTACTGTTTTAATTAATTGATCCGTTTCTTGTGCTTTTTTGATAAGAGAAGTCATATCTAATTTTAATCCCAGTATTTTTGAAAGAATTTCAAGAATTGCTTTTGATGCTTTTGCATCAACAACATATCCTGATGTTTCACCAAGCAAACAAACTCCTGTGATTCCTCTAGTTTTTCCCGCACCAATTACCAATCCATTCATGCCAGTAATGCTGCCCCCAGTCATAGTAAAGATTCCTTGTTTTGAAAATTCTTTTACTATTTGTAGTGAGGTGCTAGTTCCATAGACTTTGGGATTTTTTGAAAAAGTACCAGTAATGAAAGCTGCAAGTGTGTAAATGTTTTTTACACCAAGTTTTTCGCAAATTCCTATAATTTCTTCAGCCATTGCATATTCACTTTCTGGAGTAACTGGTTGTGCATCTCCAGTAAGCAATATGATGTCATCTGGTGTGCTTTTACAATAATACAATGTATTTTTCATCAAATCTATCGTACCATCATCTTGTATAGAGACTTGTGGCGGAAATGATGAAGAAAATATGTTTGCAAACTGTACTCCTTTGAGTTCATCTATCAAATAATCAACTGCAATCTTTCCGACATAACCACTGCCTGGCAATCCACAAATAAGATGCGGGTTTTTTAGTTTTGGTGTTTCAGAAATTTCAACAGTGATTTTTGATTGAGACGACATGAATTTCTAAGTAAATCTATTCCATATTAATGAAGCGTAGAATTTTATCTTCTAAATTTTGATTTTACTTTCCGTTTTGCTTTTCTCGTTTTTACTTTCCGCTTCGCCGTTCTTGTTTTTGCTTTATGCTTTACTTTTAATTTGTGTTTTTTTACTTTTCTTGTTCTTGTCTTTGATCTTTTCGTTGTTTTAGATTTTTTTAATATTTTTGTCTTTCGGTTTATCTTTGATTTTCGTTTTATCTTTTTCTTAGTCTTTCTTTTTGCTTTTCTCCTCCTGGCTTGTAAAATTGCAAGTCTTTCAGTAATTTTAAGAAGATTACGTTTTGCCTGTTCTTCTTGCTTCATTTTTGATTTAACCTGCGAACGTAACATTTCTTCTGCTTTGGCACTTGATTTGAGCTGTTCTAAAAGTACGGGTTTTGATTGTGCATGTGTTCTTATTTGTAAGTCAATTTTTGATTTTGATTTTGTCACATCTTCAATTTGTTTTGCAAGTCTTTCTTCTGCTGCATTTCTCTGTTTTATTTCAGAATGCAATTCTGCAATCTTTTGATCTATGGATTTCATTTTCTCAGAAATACGTGCCTTGTCCTCTGGAGAACCAGAAAACTCCATTTCTTGTGCGATCCGTTCTTTTTCTTCTTCATCGAGTTTGAGTCGTCCTTCTGCAGCTGCTTTTAATCTTTGAACGCTATCTCTTTGAGCGGTGTACTGATTAAGAAGCTGAGAAATTTCTTCTTTTTTTGTAAGAGCTGCCTCTTTTTTCTTTTCAAGAGAAGAGAGCCCTGAAGAAGATTTGCGTTTTAATGATAGAGTAGAATGAAGTCTATTTTCACTTTGTCTCCTGCTTTTTGTTGCCTCCATTTTCTTATTTTTGTAAGACTTGACAAGCTTTGAGAGAGATGCCATAATGCCATAGAGAGATTTTGTACTCGATTAAGTTTTTGCTATGATCAGGAATTGACATAGAAGTTAATATTTTTCACATCTTTTGTGATTTTTTCCAAATTTTCAAATGCGTTGTTCTATCAAACTAGTAGATTTTATTTGGAGATATTAAAGAATTAGTATGGATTTTCACCCATCTCAGCTGCCAATACTAAAAACGTTTGAGATTAATGACGAATCACAAGTATCTAACGCTGCGTCAGAAATGGTCAAGTTGGGGTTTTCAAATCAAAAAAATGCATTTAGAGTTTTGATGACAAATGAAAAAGATCTCGCTAAAAAAATTGGATTTTTAATTATGAATGAAATAAATTTTGGACTACGTAAAACCAAACAGGAACGCGATGTGATGTATTGGATATATCATCATGATAAATCTCGTTATGCCATGATATTAATAAGTTCCAAAGTTTTTCATGAATTAGGTTTCTGATTTTTCAAATATTAGATGTAGTTTGAGTTTTTTTGATATTATACCAGCAACTAATATTCCAAGTATAACACCGCCTATTACATCCGTGGGATAGTGTTGCAATACGTAAACTCTGCTGACAGATACCAAAAGAGGATATATCCATAATAGATAGCACCCTCTTGGAAATCTTCTGGACAATGCAATTCCAATCACTAATGCAAACGTGGATGTTCTTGTAGCATGACCTGATGGAAACGAACCTGTTTCAGATCCAACAAATGAGAATGTATCTTTTTCAAGCGGGATAGGAAATGGATCTCCTTTAAAATCTAAAGTTGGTCTCTCTTGACCACTATATTCTTTTATGTATGCAGAGACAATAGTTCCTGCCAAAACTGATAGAATCAGTATCAGTCCCAATCTCCTAGTACGTCTTTTGATAAACAATCCTATACTGAAAATAATCATGTAAAATAGACTGCCAATCTCTGTAAAGATTTGCATTGTAAGATCTAGAGAGGGTTTTCCGCCAATTGATTGAGCATAGTTTATGACCTCGTCATCCATCGGTTTTGTAATTTTTGCATATACAAGAATTGTTATGATGATAAAAATTATCAAAAGTAAAAAAAACTTCCATGAACGTATGTCAAAAGCCCACTGTTGCATCTATTTACACCGTAACCATTCTTTCATGTCCTTCTATAATTGATCTCTAAATTTCTCTATATTAAATGACATCTTATCAAAATTTATGTAACATGAAAGAATAAACAATAAATAACATAGATAGAATGTCCAGCTTTGGCTTATCAGGTCATCTACAAAG
>JAHEYD010000090.1 GCA_023251795.1 Nitrosotalea sp.
AGAAAATGCCCGGATTGCAATGGTGAATACTTCATAGAGAAGTGCAATAAATGCGGACATGAACAGAATAATTATCATGAATGCGTTTAAAGATTCTAATAATGAACGAGATCTTGGGGAAGGTGATACTTTCCAGCCTAACCACAACAGTCTAACAGCTTTTTTGACATCACCTAATCTAGTGTTATCCTCTTGTAAAAGATTTGATATGATATATCTAAGAAAGTCCGTAGACTGGAATTGCAGCACCGCGAATTGCCTTTGATTTGTCAGAACAAAGAAACAATATCACATTTGCTAAATCCTCGAGTCTTACCCACCTTGTGAAATCTGCAGTAGGCATTTCTTTTCTGTTAGCCTCAGTATCCAAAATGCTTGGCATGACGCAGTTAATGTTGATGTTATGTTCTTTGGTTTCTTCAGATATTGACTCTGTCAGTCGTATCACACCTGCCTTTGATGCAGAATATGCGGCATCATTTCCACCAGATTTTAGTCCAGGTCTTGCAGCTATGTGAATTATCTTTCCATATCTTGCAGATTTCATCACAGGTAAAATCTTTCTACTTATCAAAAATGCAGATTTTAGATTCATGTTCATCATCTTGTCCCAGTCAGAGGTGTCAAGCTGAGATACATCCTTGCCGGCAATGTATCCACCAACGACGTTGGCAAGAACATCGATGCGGCCAAATTTTTTTAAAACATCTGAAAATAGATTTTCAATATCGTTTTCATTTGTTAAATCAGTTTTGAACATATCTATTTTGTTTGTCTCAGATTTCTCTTGTGCTGCGTTAATTTGCAAATCTGCGCCTATTACTGTAGCATTTGATGAAAGAAACCCCTTTACCAGTGCACCTCCCAGAGCACCACTTGCACCAGTAACTAGTACTATTTTATTAGCAAAGTCATATGTCATACTGAGGTTCAGAGTATTTTTACGACGTTCTATGATAATTTGATTGTGATTTCTTGCTTTTTCCAACATTTACTATAACAAACCTCAAATTTTGATGCTTATTTCACACACTACACAATAGACAGAATGCTGCACTTCTACATGTAACAAGATGCATTCGACACAGAATGCTGGTTACAGAAGGGCAGGAATAGGAGCCTACAGGCAACCGTCAAGAATATCATCCAAAACTGTGTATATTACATTGAAGTGAAAGTACAGGGAATTTCTGCAATTACACTATTAGTTAAAAATATGCAATCATCGTGCAATTTCTATTCTAGAATACCTGGCTTTAGATTAGCATGTGGTGGTCCATCTGATCATTTTACCACATACGAAGCTGGCGATGAAAGCAAGATCTATCTTAATCTAGAACTAGTAAATAATGACATAAGAAGTGATTTTGGAAGGATAATTTTTCATACTGATGACGTAGACAAGCTGTACTCATATTTGAAAAATGATACTCACATTTCAAAATTAGTCTACTTTGAAACAGAACCAGCAGACGCTTCTTGGGGAGAAAGATTCTTTCATATGCGAGATCCTGATGGTTATCAACTATCGTTTGCGACTAAAATCAGAAAACCTTCTGTAGAGAGTTAAAATGAATGGCAACTATTACATTAATTCCAAGATATGGAATGTTCTATCCAAACTAGGAGAACAAGCAGACAAGGAACGATTTGAAATAATAGCGGTTCCTCCTGAGGATATGATGCTTGCCATAACTGCTGATACGGGCATGTTCTTCAACATAGTGCTAAAGGCAATAAAATCTAGAAGCGTTCTTGAAGTAGGAACCTCAACTGGCTATTCTACATTGTGGTTTGCTGATGCACTAATGCACAACACTCAAAATTACGAAAGAGTAGAAAAATCCATTATAACAATTGATGATAATCTATCAAAAATTAAACGAGCCAGAAGAAATTTTGATGAGGCAGGTGTGAAAAACATCATAGAAATACTAGAAGGTGAGGCACATGGCATTTTATCAAAGATGCTAAAAGATTATCAAAATAATGAGAGGAACGCAAGAATGTTTGACTTTGTTTTTCTTGATGCAGACAAGGAAAATGCAATAGATTATTTTGAATTGACTTTACCAATGCTTAAAGTAGGAGGAATTATTGCAGCTGACAATATCATACATCCAGAAATCTGTGTACCAGATATGACAAAGTATGCCAACTACGTAAAAAACAGACCAAACGTACAATCTGTGACAGTACCTATTGGTAACGGTGAAGAGATCACAATAAAAATATCATAGAACTGAGAGAAAGAAAATAAACTATCAAATTGGTTCAAGTCAAACTTAGATAGAATAAAACCCAATATCAGTTGTTGAAGATAATATCAAGTCTGTTACTATTTTTAATTATTGTACAATATGGAGTTTATTCACAAGAACAACCTGATGGCTGGCAGATACTTGAACCAATGCCTGAAAGATTACATCATGTTTGCTGACAGAATTGAAGCGGGCAAGAAGCTTGCAGAAAAACTCTCAAACATAAAAGACAACAACTATGTAGTCCTTGCAATTCCTCGTGGGGGAGTTGTTGTTGGTGATCAAATTGCACAAAGTCTTAGGTGTAATCTTGATATTATAGTTTCAAAAAAGATTACTCCCCCAGACCAAACAGAATATGGAATAGGCGCAATAATGCACGATGGAACAATTTACTGGAACCTTGACATGACGGCACATTTACAAAATCCCTACCTTATCAGTGAGATAAATAAAAAAAAAGAAGAGGCACAAAGACAATTGGAAGAATTTAGAGGAAATGCAAGTTATGACCTTACTGACAAGAAAGTGATTTTAGTAGATGATGGCATTGCAACCGGTTCTAGTGTATTTGTGATTTTAAAATGGCTTGTAAAACAAGGTACAAAAAAGATCATTGTAGCTGCGCCAGTGATTCCAGACAAAACATATGAGCAAATCAAGAAAATTTGCGATGTAGCTGCAGTCTTGATTCCTTCAGCATTTTATTCTGTAAGTAACTATTACGAAAAGTTCAAGCAGGTATCGGATAAAGAAGTCGAATCCATACTGTCAAAATACAAGTAGAGCCATTAATTTTTTTTCATGTTTTATCTTTGTTTATCATTACACCCTCATGCAATAAAAAACCGATCATTGAGGCAAGAAAAACTGTAAATATTATTTTGTTCAAATAGTATCAATGGAAGTTAGCGATTTCTGTTACTACATAGTGCCTGCAACTCTTGGAGTCTTTGGCCTTGGCATGATTATCTTTTTGCGCAAATCTATGCGCAACGAACCTAGTAGAATGGAAAGAGAATTACAGAGATTAACTGCAGAAGCAAAAACTAGAAAAAACTGAATCCTGAATCAGTCATTTTTCTTTTCAATCTTGTAATTATGGTAAAATTTTGCATTAAGCCATCTGTGAACGTTACAGGCATTTGGCGCTCCGCATTGTGGACAGTTTTGGTTATCTGTTTGCTCATAGGAATCATATTTTTCCCAAACAGTAACCATGTAACATTTTCCGTCATTCCTGAATATCAACTTTCGTGAAAGTGCCTTGTACAGGAAGATTTTCTTTTATACTTTAAAGTACAATAATGTACCATGTGTAACGAAATAGAATATGCTACACTAGAGGAATACCTGGCAAAACCCAAACAAAAAGAACAAAAAGAAAAGGAATTGGAAGAGCTAATTCTGGTAGAAGCCTGACAGGAAAAAGTACGCCTGAGACGATGTGCTCCATTTGGGGATATCATTGAATTTAGATCCGGTGTATAGTAGTATAGCAAAGTTTCAAGAAAAGACTGCAAAACAAGTGATTATCCAAGATGAATTTACCATACCGATCAGAAATGTTTGTGGTGTTGATGTCGCATACAGGAACGATACAGGATTTTGCTCCGCCGTAGTTATAAACAAGAATTCTTTTGAAATAATAGAATCAGTAAATCTCAAATG
>JAHEYD010000037.1 GCA_023251795.1 Nitrosotalea sp.
TCTTACACAAGAATTATTGGAATTCTTTTGGCATCAGTAATACTAGCCGATGTAATAGATTACATCTTCATAAGAGTTCTAGATAATGGAATACCATTTGTTATTCTTGGATTAATTATATTGTTCATTGGTCATATATTCAATATAATAATTGGAGTGTTTGAGCCTGGTATTCAGGGAGCAAGATTGATTTATGTAGAATTTTTCTCCAAATTTTATCATGGAAATGGGAGAGCATTCAAACCATTTGGAAGTGCACGTAAGTATACTTATGACCAATATGAATTGGAAATAAAAGAAAAAATGAAATAAAAATTTTTATGACTCAACAAATGTTTTTCTTATTGTTCTAAATATAAGTTTCTGTCATATTATTAACACAAATAATCTATGTTATGACCAGTTTAACATGTTCCATTTTTCTATTTGTTTTAAAATCTCTTGTCATTACATCTACTTTGTCTGCTTCTCCATGCAACAAAAATAATTCCATACATTTGTTCCCCTCTATCTTACTATGCAAATGCGTACCGATCAATTCTTCATGGTTATGTTTTATTCCTGTAACTATTTGCTCTGATTCTTCATCATGAATAATCATTAGTATGGCGTGAATCACACCAGCAAGATTACTTCGTTGTTTTTCTTCGGCAATCAAGTTTCTAATTCCTGCTCGTATGATTTCGGATCTTCCTGAAAACCCCATAGATTTTTGCAGCTTGTCAATTTCAGAAAGAATCTCATCATTTAATGATATTGATACAATTGGCATATTTGGGGTATTATTAACTATCTTATATATTTAGTAGTAATTATTATTAATATTTCTTAGATTTATTAATAACATCAAACAACACCTGATATGAATAATGACGCTCGAGCAGCGATATTAGCTATATCTTTAGTGATTCCTCTTTCTATATTCATTCTATGGTCTTCAGAAAATAACAATGTGACTGGTTTTTCAGAAAAACGTCAGCTCAAAGTACTTGCATCATTTTATCCGCTTTACGAATTTACAAAAATAGTTGGCGGTGAAAGAATTGATGTTTCAATTATTATTCCACCAGGAATAGAACCACACGAGTGGGAACCAACAATTCAGGATCTTCAAAAAATGCAAAGTGCAGATATGATTGTGATAAATGGTGTAGACTTTGAACCATGGATTACAAAACTAGTTTCAGTTAATCATGATATTCTAATTCTCGATACAAGTAATGGAATACCGTTATTAGAAAAAGATAAACACGTTTTTAATAACAAAATTCAAAATGATCCACACATTTGGCTAGATCCAGTTTTAGCTAAAAAACAAATACAAAATATAGCAAATGGTTTAATCAAAATTGATCCTCAAAACGCTGATTATTATCAAGAAAATGCTAACGCTTACACTACTAAATTGATTTTACTTGATAACAAAATAAGAAACGATCTCTCTGTTTGTTTAAAAAAAGACTTCCTTGCATTTCATGACGCATTTTCTTATTTTGCAAAAGAATATGATCTCAATCAAAATACAATAATTGGAATTAATCCAAGTGAAGAACCAACGGCAGTAACACTACAACAAATTGTTCAAAAGGCACAAAATCTTGATTTGCATATAATTTTTACTGAAGAAGCAGTAAACCCACGAGTATCTGAAGTCATTGCTGATGAGATAGGAGGTAAAGTATTGACTCTAAGTCCTATAGAGATTCATGAGAAGAATTCTAATTATATAAAAAGAATGGAACAAAACCTGTTAAATCTTAAGGAAGAATTATGCTCATGAAAGTGGTAGAGATTGAAAATCTTACGGTTGATTATCAGGGTATTTTAGCATTGGATAAGGTAAACTTTTCAGTAGAATCTAAAGATTTTTTGGGAATAATAGGTCCAAACGGTGCTGGTAAAACAACGCTCTTCAGTTGCATGCTTGGTCTTTTGAACAACTACAAAGGTGAAATTAGATTTTTTGGAACTAGTATAAAAAAATCAAAAAAATATCTGGGTCAAATAGGTTATGTACCACAAAAGCCCGCGTTTGAAAAGAATTTCCCAGCCACAATATCAGAAGTTGTCGGAATGGGTTTAACAAAAAATTCAAAAAAAGACAAGATAGATGAAGTTTTACAGAAAGTTTGGCTTCATGAGCTAAGTCATAGAAGAATTGGTGATCTATCTGGAGGGCAACAACAACGAGTCTTTATTGCAAAAGCTCTTGTAAATGATCCACAAATCCTAATCCTTGATGAACCAGTGACGGGAATTGATTCACAAAGTAAAGAATTATTTTATCAAATTTTACTTGATCTAAATCAGAAAGAAAATATCACAATAATATGGTCATCACATGACCTAGATGCAGTAGCCAAACTTGCATCAAAGGTAGCTTGCCTTAACAGAACTTTATTCTTTCATGGCATATCAGAAGAATTCTTCCATAATGAAGATCTCCTAAAAATGTATTCAGAATCATCAATGCAGATGCACATGCATCATCACGAGGATTAGTATGGTATTTGAAATTCTTTCATACGGATTCATGCATAGAGCACTCATTTCAGGTATAGCTATTGCTCTTATGTGTTCAATTGTGGGACTATTTCTAGTTCTCAGAAGATATTCACTTTTTGGTGATGCTCTTGCACATGCAGCTTTTGGAGGAATAGCAGCTGGATTGTTTTTTGGAATCTATCCAATATGGGTTGCTTTTGGAGTTTCTGTATCAAGTGCACTTGGGCTCACTAAGATTAGACAAAAATTCCAAATTTCGGGAGATGCAACTGTAGCAATTTTACTTTCATCAGGACTTGCCGTGGGTGTTGTTCTTATCAGTTTATCAGGTGGATTTACTGTAGACATATTCAGCTTTCTTTTTGGAAGTATTTTGCTCGTTAGTTTAGAAAATACAATTTTAATTCTAGGTTTAGCAGGCTCCATTTTGATTATAATTTTATTGCTGTATAGACAATTAGTATATACTACATTTAATGAAGAACAAGCAAAGGTAAGCGGTATTCCAGTCGAAAAATTGAATTATCTGCTTGTTACAATTGCTGGGATAACAGTAGTAAGCTCTATGCAACTTGTAGGAATTTTACTTATTTCTTCATTAATTGTTATACCTAATGTAACCGCAATGTTATTTTCTCGTGGCTTTAAACAAACTGCAATACTTTCTATGACTTTTGCAGTTTCTTCAGTAGTAACTGGAATACTTGCTTCTTACACATTTAATATAGCACCTGGTGGAATGATTGTACTAATTTCGATCGTGATCTTTTCTGTCTCACTTGGAATCAAATCCGCTGGATTGATAAAAAATAAAACAATAATTCCAAGCATAAAACAAGTATGAACTGTTCTTTTCTAATCTACTAAACTGTTAATCCTTCTTTTATCCTTGATACTATTTACAAAGAATAATGATGTTGCAATAATACCTGCTGCTATAAGTGGTGATACGAGCTCAGCATATTTTATCTCAAATACTCTGTTTTGTGCAATTATTGTCTGTCTTGGAATCTCTGTTATGGAAACCATGCCAAGCTTTTTACCACGTTGTTCTGCAAACCAAATATTTCCATTATCATCAGAAGTGATAAATTGTGTAAATGATTGTTCAGTTGGGATTGGCACTTCTTTAAAATTCCTATTGTAAGGATCATAAACACCCAACTTGTCAACAGTATGTTGTCCAATCCAAATGTTGCCAAACCTGTCTGATGCCATACCAAATGGTAATGCATCTTTATCTAACAACGAAATTCTTTCAAATGTTTCCAGAACTGTATCAAACTTTGTAATTGCAAGCCCTGTGTGTTCAGAAATCCAGAGATTTCCATTCTCATCAAAGAACAAAGCTGTAGGTTCTTTAAGAGAGTCTTGTGGTCTAAATTCTTTGAATTCACCTGTATCTGGATTGAGGACTCCAATTTTTCCTGCTTGGGCTTCAGTAAACCAAATGTTACCCATTTTATCTAAAATTAGAGCAGTTGTTCCTGATTGTGGAGACGCTGAGACCTTAAACTCTTCAAATTTCTTTTCATCTTGATTATACTTTAATAAAATATTTCTATCTGCTAATGCAACCCAGATATTATTTTTCAGATCAGTTTCTGTGAATATGGGTACAGATTTTATTGGAAGATCAATATTCTCAAATTTTTCTGTAGATGGATCAAAGAATCCAATTCTTGAATCTGGTGTATCAGTATACCATATCTTTCCATCTTTATCTATGTTTAATGTTACAGAAATTTGTCCGTCAAATTCATATGACTTGAATTGTTTGTCATCAATAGTAAATTTCCATATTCGTGGCTTGGCAGTATCGCTAATCCATATTGTATTTTTGCCATCAAATAGGGGATATAGTGGTGCAACATTTACATCTGGAAAATTATACTCAACTATATTTGTCTGTAATTCAGAAAGACGAGGTTTTATTACAACATCAAATGATACTGCCTCATTTGCATTTTGTTTTCGTAAAGATATGATTTCTACATGCCATGTTCCAGGAAAACCAAATGTTGCATTACCGATATACTGTGTTACAGGAGAATTTGTATCTGTAGCTTTGATTGGTAATAATTTGAGATCAATTGGCGAGATACCTTTCTGAGGATTTGAAACTTTCAATATTACCTCAAATATGTCGCTAAGTGGCTTTTCATCAAGAGATGTAATGGATGTTTTAACTGTGTTTGTACCAGTTGAGAGAGGGTTTATGGAGATATCAAACTTTGCAGCACTTGAAAATTGCAATGTTTGATATCCAAATGAAATATTCTCTGCCTGTGCCTCTTGTATCTCACCTGCGGGAAGAGAGCTGTTTGCTAATAATGCAACGACTCCAAGAAGTATTATCCCAACAATTGATTCGATTTTTAGTGATCTTCTAAATTTGTTATAAACAAATATTCTATCAGATTCTAGATTTTTTTCTGCATGTTTTTGTATTCTGAATTGATTATATCCACCTATGGCAATCATTATGCTGCCAAGTACAATTTTTGCAAGAATTAACTTACCATATGTTGAATCATAAAGTAATCCTACATTGCTTTCCAAAAACCAAAGCAATAGGGGACCTGTGATAATTAATATTCCTACTGCAATTATTACCATGCTAGAAATTTTTGGTATGACTAAAAGAGAAAGCCGTTCTTTTTTGTTAGATTCTAATTTAGAAAACGAAGGAATCATTACAAATGTAGCATAAATTATACCACCAATCCACACTGAAGCAAGAAGATTGTGCGCATAATCCAGTATTATTGCAGGTTCGTGCATACTTGCTGTTGCGTGACCCAACATTGTTGTCGTTGAGATCAACGCAAGTGAGAATCCAAGAATTAGAAATTGTTGGACTTTTCCAATAACTGTCTTTCTTTCTGACCAGAACCATATTGCAAGCAAAACTATCGTAAGTATCATTCTTACAAGCCAAGTTGTACCGAATCCAGTCTGTATTACCTCAAAAGCTGTGGTTTGTAGTGATATTGTCTGAACTGCAAGCATTATAATGTTTGATGCAAGAACCAAAAGCAAACCAATACCAGTTATTTTTAAAAATAAATGAGAATGTCTTTTCTGTAAATCTCCAAAGTTTTCTCTCATAGATTTTTTTGTTTTAAGTGATCTCCAAATTAATAATGAAGAAAGAACAGTGCCTAGCACAACTACCTGTCCAACTAATCCTGGGAATCTTGCTGCAGCTTCTGGAAGAAATATGATTCGTTTTTCTATTTTTTCTTTTAAAAGCGATGGATCTATTCTTGCATTACCTATAGAAAATACAAAAGCATCATCTACTAGATGTCCATCAACTTTAGAAAGTACTTTGCTTGTTACTGTATACACACCGTCGTTCAATGGCTTTGTAGTAACAATAAGTGAATTCTCACCTTCAAAATATTTTGTATCTTTATTGTCTATTTGGTTTCCAGTGTTATCAAGAACTTTGATTGTACTAAATTCAACTTCTACCGCCTCAGAATAACGAATTACTACTTGATTTGTTCCTATAGAAATGTTTGAAGACCGTAATGGTTCTGTTGTTACTATAAATGGATGAGCATATGCTGAACCAATACTAGTACTAGAAACAATAATTATAGAAATAAGGAATAGAAGTTTTTTCACAGTTACAAGATCTTGTTATGATAATTTAAACAATTGATTACTTCTATGTATGTACCAGAATTGAGCAAAGATAATAACATGTAATAGTTAGACGTTATTCATGAACAAAATTTCTTCATTTGTACTTATTTTATCGCTATTACTTGTTAGTGGATTTTCTTTAGCATATGCACATACTAAGGTAACAGTGGAAAATCTTGAAATTGAAGTGGGTTGGCAGGATGAACCAGCGCTTATTGGTTTTATGAATGCGATTACTTTTGAAATAAATGAAAACACTCCAGATGGACAAAGTGGTGTAAAAAATGCATTCAAAAATATGACAGCAACTATAAAATCTGGTGGACTAGAAAAAACACTTGATATAGATTCTGATCCACAGGCAGGACATTATCATTCTAAAATAATTCCAACCAGGACAGGAAGTCTTGTTGTAACCTTAAAAGGTGATATTAACGAAATCCCAATAAATTCTGAAATTACTGTTGAAGACGTAGAAGACAAGTCATTACTTGCATTTCCTGACACAACTGGTTCGTCAGACCAAGATGTTGTAGCATTAAAGAACACTATGTCTGGACTACAAAATGAGGTTACTTCACTCAAGTCCAAGATTAGTGGATTAGATACAACCTCCGGTAACTTTAGTGCAGAAACAGCCTACAACTTTGGAATATTTGGGCTTTCTCTTGGCGCAGCTGGAGTAATCTTAGCGATAGTAGCAATGATAAAAAGAAAATAAAGGTTTAGAGTTTTGGAATAACTCTACTCTTAGCAGTTACTGCAATGATACTCACAATGCTTATTGCAAGTATTAGTGCTGCAATAGTACCAAACTCTGGAACTACTTGCAAGGAAACTACATCTCCTTTAGGACCTGTCCAATTTGCTTCCTCATCTGGAAGTCCGATACCAAGAATTGTTACTTGTATATCTACTGGACTGTCTGAAGATAAAGCGTCTGTAGTATGCATGCCCTCACCTTTGTGTTCATGTGCATTTGGCACAGAAAGAACCTCTACTCCATCTTGCATTGCAGTTATGGCATAGTTGATGTGTTGTATGGCGTTTCCATCCGCATCTGTAAAGGTTGCATGTATTGACATTTCTTTATCTGCTGCTGGAATGCTAGACTCAATTTCTACATTTACTGAACCGTCAGATGACATTGCATTTGCATAAGTCTCTTCTTCCTCCATAGGAGTTTCTTCATCCTCCATTTCAGCTTGAACAGTTACAACTCCTTTCATCCATGGATGAACCATGCAGAAGTATGGGAATGTTCCAGCTTCTTCAAATGTTTTGGAAAATGTTTTTCCTGGACCGAGTAAACTGCTGTCAAATTCAGTGCCAACATTGTCAGGATCGCTTGCAAGGTCTCCACTTGTAACTGTATGTGCAGCTGTGTCATCATTTGTCCATGTGACTTCGCCACCTACATCTATTATTGCTTCAGCTGGATCAAAACAAGAGTTTGTTTCTTCACAACCAGGTGTTGATGAACCTGCTGGTGTACTTACATCAACTTTTGCATGATCAGCAAAAGCACTTGGTGTAATTGCAACAATTGTAGCTACAAGAGTCAAACCAAGTAAAAACGAACCTATCGATTTTGACTTCATGTTGTGAATATTTAAGCGAGTCTTATAAAAAGGTGATCCTTATTTTCTCTATAATTTTCCAAATTGTCCAAGATGAGAACATCGCACCAGCTCCTATAAAAGACAAAACTAATGCTGATGTTGAAACCATCATGAAATATACATTTCCAATTACAAATGAAATTAATGTTAGAGCTAACGTAATAGAAATTGCTGTAATTGCGATTATAATTCTAGATCTAGAGCCTTCTCTAATGGACTTCGCTACAAGACCTGCTGGCCAAAGGTAGGCTGCACCAATGAGCGATGATGTCATCATACCTGATGTTAACACTGAGAGTTCATCATTTCCAATCGTAGAAAGTTTTGCAATTTGTAAAATTCCAAGAAGAGGTGTTATTCCATCTCTGACGAATTCTTGTAAAATGGGATTATTTCTTTCTACATCTGCTACTGTGGGACTGAAAGTATAATACACAGTATTAAATGCATTAATGAAACTTGAACCAATAGTTGTTGACATTATTGTATTATCTCTGTATTCCCTCAGGAACTGAACTTGTGGAGCAAGCTCAGAACCAAATGCTGCTGTAGCAATAAGACATCCATTTTTTGGTTGTAATTCTTTTCCAACAGAAATTGTAAATGAAGCGGTTTCTGTGGGAATTGGTTGAAACACTATTCCTTGTACATCAACAGAAACTTTGTACTCCCCTGCTTCCTGAAATTCATATGGAATTGTAACAGAACCAATTGCAGTATGAGTTAATGGAATTCCAAATACCTGTATATCTTTTTTTGTAACAGTTATTGAGTAATCTATATGCTCTTGAACTGCCTTTGTGTTTTTGTTTATGAAGTCTATTTTTAATTTAGTTTGTTCTCCTAGTTGTGGATGTGCTGGAATGGTAGACAATCCTACTTGTAAAGTACCTTTATCAGTTAACACAACTTGCTGCTCAGACTGTTCCTGTGCATATGCAGGAAATATTACCAAAGTCAACAAAACTAATGTTAAAAGAATTTTCAATACTGTAGTCACTCTTAACTACAAATAAGAATTTTGCCAGTTTTATTCTTTGATATGTATAAAAAACAAAATTTTGAATTAAGAGCTTGCTTGAGGCTTTACTACATGTAATGATATGGCATGATCATCTATGAGGGCTCCTACTCCTACAGACACATTTTTTATTCTGATTACAACTTTAGTCAAATCTTCATCTGAGAGATTATACTTTTCAGCTAGAATATCCTTTATTCTGGTTTCTGTATTTGATATCTCATTAAGTTGTGAGGGTATAGAAACATCAAGCGGTTTACGTATCATCTCTTTTGGGATTTTCTCTGTTCCATCCTGTATTATGTAAAACGAGATCTTATCCACTATAACTTCATGTGGAAGAGTTGGTAAAGCATTTGCTGTATAGAACACTTGAACATCAAGAAGATTAATTTCATCTTCTGAAAAATTTCTTATCACCGTACTTCCCTCTGACGATATCATTGAATCTAACTGAATTTTAATTATCACAAATCCTTCTACAAGTTTTTCACTGTTGTCACCAAATAGTTGTCTAATTTCTTTACAAACTATGCCAGTTGATGTTTCTGAATCTAATTTTTTTATAATTGCATTTGAACTCGTTCCATCATTTATTACAGCATTCCAAAGCATTGTGATTGGAAAATCTTGTCTGTTAAATATACTGATATCGCTATCATAATGACCGGGTCTTAGCGGACCTTCACTTCCAAAGACAGAACCGCAAACAAATTTTGCGGTATATGTTATTTCTTTTATTGTATTCTCTGCAGAACCATTACCAACAGGCACATTAGTAAATGAAGCAGCATGTTCATATGCTAAACTTTCATTGTTTTGCATATCCGAACTAGAAAAATAAGTAGCCAACACGAGTGCAAATGCGCCTAAAATAAAAGAAACTTTTTTCCAGCCATTCATTTTTCTTATTTTGTTTTTATTTTCCAATCATTTATACCATTAGCAAGAATCTGACCAAGAATTAAATAGAATCTTCTTAGTGTTCTCAATTATATGCAGTTTATTCCAAGTAAGGACATTTCATTACTAGTAACCTTCACACTTTTTTCTTTTCTAGTTTCATTTGTGTCCTATGAAGCATATGGAGATGGTCTCACGATGGAAATTCTGCCCCCAGCAAGTCTGGGTGATAGGCAAGCAAGTCTTTTCATCCAAGTTAATCCACCTATTCTGACTTCTGATACTACACAGGATACATTTGTGAAACTTAGATTGTTTGACGCAAATAATAACCAGACAATCCAGTCCAACTCATTTTTTGTTGAAGTAAAAAAAGATGATAAACTTTTGATGCGAGAGCTGTTCTACACAAAATCCGGATTTTTAACAATTAAATTCAAACCAACTGATACGCCTGGAAAGTGGCAAGCTTACGGCGATATAGAACCCACTCTGGGTGGATGGACTGCAACTAATGACGAGGTAAGAGTGGATGCCCCAGTCTTTTTAGAAGGTGGATTGTATCACTTTGAAATAAAATTCATTGGCGTGGATGCAGCTAAAAATATTTTTGCACAAGGTAATGAGCCAACATTTAATTCCTATCTGAGTGTGGGCGATGTTTTTAAAACGTCAATTAAATATCAGGCCAAATCTTATGACACTGAAATAATTTCATATTATGACAGGATAAAAGACTTTAAATTTGATGAATCCAAAAACCTGATTTTATTTTCTATGCCGTTTGACTGGGATGTATCAAGGTTTAAAAATCAAAACATTTTCGTACACGAAGAAATCCAAATTCCAAAGTCATTCAAAGAATTTACAGACACAAATACATTTACTGCCAAAGTAAACGGATTCCCGCTTGTTGGAAGAATGCTTGCAGTAGATCCATATTCTAAAGAGGACACACTCATACTGCATTATCTGATTAACAAAAACGATATCTTGGGTATGGCAAAAAATATTTCTCCAGATACAAAATCAATGGACTTTACGCTCACACCTGGCTTTGCAGATGCACAAACCTCCACTGAAATATTGACTGACTTTGGAGGATTCCGAGCTGAACTCGAGTGGTCTCCAGCTGATTTGAAGGCAAACACCAAGACTGATCTCAAAGTGACATTTCATGATGCGTTTTCAGGAGGACAGGTTACAGGTGACGTGAAATATGATCTAAAAATACTGGACAAAAATGGTAATGCTGCATTCTCAAAGACTGATCTTGATGCAATTGGTGGTGTTGACACTCAATCAATTACCTTTGCAAACGATGATGTTTACACCATGGAAATAGACATCAAATCGATTACAATTAATCAAAAGACTGATTCGAGCAGACTGGGAATTGCCAGAGGGATAGTGGTAGTGCCAGAGTTTGGATCAATTGCTATTCTGGTTTTCATAATAGCAATTGGTATCATCATAACAACCAGAATTGCTCCGATTAAATTTAGAACCATCTAGAAACTTTCTAAAATCAGTGCAGGCAGCGTGCACAAGTATTCATGACATATTCAGCCTGTTGTACTTTGCATCAGGAATTCAATATATGATCAAAATAGGAATAATTTCTGTCTAATCTAAATCAACAAATATTATTATACAAACTAAGACGTGAATTTAATCATTAAATGATTCCAATACGTGATGAAAATCCAAAACCTGCAGGTTACAGACCAAAACTAACTTATGCATTAATAGCAATAAATGTGATAATATTTTTCTGGGAAGTTGCATCAACTGGACAAATCTTTGAATTTACAAACCAAAGAGCTGAAGTGTTGTTCCATCAATATGGAACAGTTCCAGCTGATATTACAGAAGGATTGATTGATAGAGATTACGGAGTTATAGTACCGCTTTTCAGTTCGATGTTTCTTCATGCTGGAATAATTCACTTGGGTGGTAACATGTTGTTTCTATATATTTTTGGAGATAATATTGAGTATAGGTTTGGCAGAGGAAAGTATCTAGCTCTATATCTGTTCTGGGGGCTTGTAGCTGATTTTGCTCATATAGTGGTGGATCCATCAAGTCCAATTCCAGCTATTGGTGCATCAGGTGCAATTTCAGGTGTTCTTGGCGCATATCTTGCATTATATCCCAATGCTAAAATCATGACTGTTTTGTTCTTTGGATTCTTTATGAGAATGTTACACATATCTGCAAAGTGGTATCTTCCATTTTGGTTCATATTTCAAAATCTATTACCGCTTTTGATTGGTTCAAGTGGTTCAGGTGTTGCATTTTTAGCACACATTGGTGGTTTCTTGATAGGTCTCCTAAGTGGCTATATCTACAAAAAAACGCATCGATCTGAATTTACATATGGAACCAGATATGGCTGGAAAGGCAATCAATAGCATAAATTAATTTCATAACTAATTTCATGAGTTATCTCAAAAGAATAAATTCATCACTAATTATTTCAAATTATGCCATTGATAACAGTCTCAATGTATCCTGGTAGGACAGAAAAACAAAAAGAAGATTTCGCAAAAGCCATTACAAAATCTGCTGTGGAAATTCTAAAAACAAAAAAGAATCATGTAATAGTAGTCTTTGAGGAAAACCCAAAAGAAAATTGGTACATGGCAGGAAATCCTCTTTAAACTACCTTTTTATTTTAAATCAATTTACAAGATTCATGACAAAAATTGCTTTAGTACAGTTCAAAGCTGATGTTGACAAATACAAAAATCTAAAAAAAATAACTGATTACATAAGTAAGGCAGCAAAAAGAGGAGCAAAATTGTGTGCATTTCCAGAATTCATGATGTTTTACACGCCTTCTTCACAATCACCAAAAGAACTAGCAAATTTAGCTGAAACAATCACTGGAGAATTCGTTTCCACAATTTCTAAAAGCGCAAAACAAAATTCAATTCAAGTTGTAGGAACCATTTATGAAAAAAGTCCAATGACAAATCGAGTTTATGATACATCTTTTCTTATCAATAAGAAAGGCAAAGTAGTATCAAAGTACCGCAAGATTCATCTCTATGATGCATTAGGAATGAAAGAATCTAAAAAATTGTATCCTGGCTCTCAAATTTCAAAACCTGTCAAGACAACCCTAGGTACATTAGGAATGATGATCTGCTATGATCTTAGATTCCCTGAGATGTCAAGAACATTAGCATCCGCAGGATCAGAATTTTTAGTTGTTCCATCAGCTTGGGTAAAAGGTGAGATGAAAGAAGAACATTGGATAACCATGAACAGAACACGTGCAATTGAAAATGGTTGTTATGTTATTTCTCCTGATCAAGTTGGCAACATTTACTGCGGAAGAAGTTTAGTAGTTGATCCTTA
>JAHEYD010000091.1 GCA_023251795.1 Nitrosotalea sp.
TTTGGAAATACTCAGAGAAGGACGTGTTACAAACTTTGAGCTAACTCTTGAAGAACGACCAAATAATAATCAGCCTTAGTACAAGCATAAATACCGCCGCCTTAGGTATGTGAGGTATTGAGTAAGCTTGTTTCAAATTATGAAGTGTTAAACAAGTCGCTAGAGTGTAATGAGATATCAAAAGATGAGGCTTATCAGATTTACCAAGAATTACAAAAAAATCCATCAGAAATTTATCGCACTGCTCAGATCTTAAGAAATCAAAACAAGGGAAAGACTGTTACTTATTCTAGAAAAGTCTTTTTCAATTTGGTAAATCTTTGTAGAGACACATGTTCATACTGTACATACAAATCAGAGCCTGACCAGTCAAAGCTTTCAATGATGTCAAAACAAGATATTTCCAATCTTGCAAAGATTGGGAAAAAATATCGATGTACAGAAGCATTGTTTGTCACTGGTGAAAGACCTGAACAAAAATATCAAGAAGCAAGATCATGGCTTAAAGAAAATGGGTTTGGTAGTACTGCCGAATATTTAGTACACGCTTCAGAAATTTCACTCAAAGAGGGGCTTTTTCCTCATACAAATGCCGGCAATCTAACAAAATCGGAAATGAACGAATTGAAAAAGACAAATGTTAGCTTAGGTTTGATGCTTGAAAATTCTAGTGAACGTCTTTCTGGAAAAGACATGCCTCACCAATTTGCGCCAAGTAAGAATCCTAAAGCAAGGCTTCGTGTTTTGGAAGATGCTGGAGAGCTTGGTATTCCAATGACTACCGGAATACTCATTGGCATAGGGGAAACTGCATTTGAGATTATTGATTCTATATATGCGATAAAAAAAATTCATGAAAAATTTGGTCACATTCAGGAAATCATTTTACAAAACTTTCAACCAAAAATTGACACAAAAATGAAGAGTTTTCCTTCAGCAGAACAAGTCTATTTTAAAAGCATGGTAGCACTTGCTAGAATAATAATGCCAACGATGAACATACAAATTCCACCAAATCTTTCTCCAGATTCTTATGCAGACTTTCTTTCTATGGGAATAAATGATTGGGGCGGAATATCTCCTGTAACTCCCGATTATGTAAATCCAGAGTTTTCGTGGCCTTCCATTGACACCGTAGAAAAAAATTCATCAAATGCAGGATTTGAACTTAAAGCTAGACTTCCTGTATACCCTGAATTCATTTCATTTGTACATCCACATCTAAGAGAAAGAATATTGGAGATCACAGATGCTATAGGTCTTGTAAAAGAGGAGTATTTAATATGACAGTACAAACATCGTCGTTTGACTATCTTTTAAGACACGCTGATCCGCTGATAGTCGCTACTTTAGATAGAGCTCTTTCAGAAAAAGAAGTTTCTGCTGAAGAAGCTTCAAGACTTTTTTATGCCAAAGGCATAGACTTTCATCTTATCGGAATCGTTGCAGATGAATTAAGAAAAAGGAGAGTTGGCGATAAAGTAACTTTTGTCATTAATAGAAACATCAACTTTACAAATGTCTGTATCAAGCAATGCGGTTTTTGTGCTTTTAGTAGAGATTTTCGTGAAGAGGAAGGGTATTCTCTACCCACCGAAGAAATAGTCAGACGTGCAAAGGAGGCTAGAAACCTTGGAGCTACTGAGGTTTGCATACAAGCTGGGTTACCTCCAGACATGGAAGCAACCACTTATGAAAATATCTGCATAGCAATAAAAAAAGAAATTCCAGATATTCACATACATGGATTTTCTCCAGAAGAAGTGCTTTATGGTGCAACTAGATCAGATTTGCCGATAAAAGAATATTTGATGAGATTAAAAGAAGCTGGAGTTGATTCGCTTCCAGGAACTGCTGCAGAAATTTTAGATCAAAAAATGCGAGATAAAATATCACCAGGAAGGATAGGTGTCAAAAAATGGGTTGAAGTAATCAAGACAGCCCATAAACTTGGGATTCCTTCAACTTCCACCATAATGTTTGGTCATATAGAAACTCCAGAAGATAGAACTAAACACATAGCACTAATACGTGAAATACAAAAAGAAACTGGTGGATTCACAGAGTTTGTCCCTTTAAGTTTCATACATACTGAAGCACCCATGTATAAACACAATCTTCATGAAAAAATAAGAAGTGGTGCTGACGGTAACGATGTCCTTTTGATGCATGCAGTGTCAAGAATAATGTTAAACAATTTCATAAATAATATTCAGATATCGTGGGTAAAAGAAGGGGGAAACATGTCACAACTTTTGCTTGCATGGGGTGCAAACGATTTTGGTGGCACATTGATTAATGAAAGCATATCTACCGCGGCTGGAGCAAAACATGGTCAGCTATTAAAACCAAAACAAATTAGAAATTTCATAACACAGATAGGAAGAGTTCCTGCTCAAAGAACCACACTATACAAGATAATACAGACGTATGAATCAGAAAAAGAAGATGTTTTGGATATGGTAAATGACACGTCACAATTTGGTTCTTACCATGAATTGATAAAACTGGACAAATATAGATTCAAAAGCAATAGGCGAGGATAGTTGTCCCCGTGTGATGCAGTGCTTTCAAAAGCTAAAGCTTTACGCATAGATGAATACGAGGCGTTTTTTGCAGAAAGAAAGATAATTACAGTAAGAATGACTGATTCAGAGATAGCAGAGGTAAAACAAAATCAAGAGAGATCACTTGCTGTAAGAATAATACATCAAAAAAGAATTGGTTCTGCTACAACATCAAATCTAGACAAGAACGATGTAGTTGAATCAGCATTGAAATCAACCTCGCTTGTAAAACCCAAAAATTATTGGAGATCATTACCACAAATTGCCAAATTCTCATCACTACAAAATGTGTTTGACCAAAAGATTGAGAACATTTCAGGAGAACAAGCTGCTGATATTGCTTACACCATGATCAATGCTGCAACAAAAGACAAGAGAGTTACAGCTGTATCTGGTTCTTTGAATGTTGTTTTTGAAAAAATAGAAATTGCAAACAGTAATGGTTTGAATTGCACTGATAAGGCAACTTACATAGCTGGTACCATAAATGCCGAATCTAATGTTGGAAGTTCACCAGTAAGCGGTATTGGAGACATGTCTTCAAGAACAACAAATGGATTTGATGCAGAATCAGTAGGTGAAGAAGCGGCAAATATGTGTATAAATTCTATAAATCCACAAAAATGTGAATCAGACACACATAGTATAATTTTTGAGCCATACGCCATAGGAGAAATGCTTGCCTTTGTTTTTGCACCAAACTTTAATCTTAAAACATATTCAGAAAAAAGAAGTTGTTTTGTAGATAAGGTTGGGGAAAAAATAGCTCATGAAAGTTTTAGTCTAATTGATGGTCCCCATCACCCAGAAGGCATTGGCAGCAAACCATTTGATGATGAGGGCACACCGACTATGCCAAGACCCCTAATAGACAGGGGGATTTTTGCAAATACTTTTTCTGATTCGTTTTATGCCTTCAAAGAAAACAAAGAATCTACAGGCAATGCCAGCAGATCTGGTTCTCCAGTAGGCAGATCTGCACAACCAATTCCTTTTCCATCTCCACACAATCTGATGATAGTTGGGAAAGGAGTCTCAAAAGATGAGATGATCAAAAATACAAAAAAAGGACTGCTCGTTGGAAGGTTATGGTATACTTATGCTGTAAATCCAGAACGTGGAGATTTTTCCTGTACGGCTAGAAGTGGAATCAAAATAATAGAAAATGGTAGAATTAAAAATCCTGGCAAATCTGTTCGTATAGTTCACAATCTTCCAGTATTACTTCAAAACATATCAGCTATAGGAAATGACACTAGGAATGTATTGAATTGGCATTCGCTTCCTGCGATCACGCCTTCGGTACAAGTAGAAGGAATTAAGGTAGTTTCAATTTAAAGAC
>JAHEYD010000092.1 GCA_023251795.1 Nitrosotalea sp.
TTCTGATCTCTATTTTAAATCTTTTTCCAAATTCTACTCTACAAAGTGAAAGCCAATTTAGCGTTTTAGTATCGGTGTTCCATTGTCGTCGTATGCTTTTTGTCCAACTATGGACCCCTTCTCATTTGGTTCTCTGTGCACGAAGCTTTTGACAGATCCCTGTGTTTTTGTACAAAATTTTTTGTGTATTCCTTTCTCAACTTCTAATGTTGTCGCATTTTCGTGGTAAAGCCTCTTCCCACAATCCGGACAAATGAATTCAGCCATTATACATCTAGTGTACCTCAAGTCCTTATTATGTGGTTTAGTTGGAACAGAAATCTTATTAAAATCATAACTTTCCAGCAAATCACAAGAACCTGTCATCATTCATCAAAGAAATTATGATCTAAATTAGACCTAAAGTTTTACTACAGACAGCATGTTTTTGTGATAATTTCAAGGAATTTTAGTATAATATGTGCTCTATTGCTTTTTGTATGTCTCCCGCATCGACGATGTTTCCTTCTATCATTGCTTCAAGTGTTCTTAGAACAATCAATTCCCCTGTAGCGCCTGCAATTGTTTGCGGGATCACAACACAAACATCGCCGACTACAACAGTAAGTTCGTCGTCTTTGGCACCGCTCCAATTTTTTGGTATTCCTATGTAGTAATTAATGTGGTCTGACTTGCTCAGATCCTGGTATAATACTTCAACCATTATGGAGATTCTTTCCGGTGATTAAAATTGATTTCTATGTCCTTTTGATATCATCTTTAAAAAATTCCATTAACAAGACAACTATTAGCTACTATCTCCCTATAATGACTAAACATGCTCAATTCAAGTATGAAAAAACGATCACACGCATCTTATGTAGCAGCAGGCAAGAAGGGTGCAAGAAATAGAAAAAAGAGACGGTAACTAGCCCCCCCAGTCCAATACAATTTATCAGCAATCTCTAAATTCAATATTAGTAGATTAGGCACAAAGCGGATCCAAAATTGTCCCATAATGGTGGTATATTCCCACTAGATACGCTAATTTCCACATAAACTCTGTCAGCTAATTAAATGAAAATAGACAAGCAGCTTGATCTAGTTTCTCATTTTCTAGCTATATGTAGAAATTCATAATATCTACACAAATTTGTTAATAAAAAAAAAGTTTTCTAATTTTTTCTGGCTAGGTGGACGCATTGTCCAAATTCTTCCATCCTTGGATGGTTCAAACTATTTCATTTGATGTCTTGCGTTGTGTACTGCATCCCTTACGGTGTGGATTGTGTCCTGCGTTGCCCTTTTGGCTTCTACTACAGCACGAGCTGTATCAGCTATTGCACCGATTTCATTTAGCTCCGCAGCTGTTTGGCGGATGTCTTTTGCAGTATCACGAGCTGCAGATGCAGCTTCACGTATGGCTCCTGCAAGCTCTGGAATTGCGCCGCTTTCGCGCACAGCTCGTGTAGTTTGTTTTGCCATTACTGAATAGTATCTGATGTTTTCTGCAATTTTTCTTATAGTTTCAACAGTCTTTTCTGCTGAATTGTTTGCAGGTTCTGTGTTCTTGCCAGTTTTTTGTTTCATCATTTCGAGAGTCATTGATGATATGATGTTTAATTTGATAAATAAAGCCCGCGTATCTTTTATCTATTTTTTTAAAAAATTGTAAAAGAATAATTTGTAAGTGAGATTGATATTCTGGAAAAATATTTTAGTAATGTGGGAGAAGAAAAAACTGGAAAGCTAAAAGATATCAGAGAAACTGTTTCTGGTGCAGTAGAATTAATGCAGCATCTAAGAGATCCCAGAATGCAAGAATCCTTTGGCAAGATTACGGATGCTGCCATGCTTGCCAAGGAAATAATAGAGGATCTCAAAACGCCAGAGATGGTTAGGAATATAGAAAATTTTCGCCTGATCTCAGAAAACATGAATCAGGCGTCTGCAAGGATGCAAGATACCCTAAAGCAGCTAGAAGAGACAGGGGTCATAAACGAAGCCAAAGGGATCATCAAATCAGCCAAAGGTGCAGTGGATTCGTTTGGTGAGAATGGCAAAGATCTGCCGCAAATGGCTACTGCTATTAAAGAAATGATAAATTCTGTGAGGGGTTTGGTTGACGAATTAAAACTGACTGTTGTAGATTATAAAAATTCAGGAGCAGGTCATAGCATACAAGATACAATAAAAGATGCATCAGAGATATACAAAACAGCGACAAGTTACAAAGGAGAGTCATGGAAATAAAATCTGATCAGAATCTTCCAGTTCTAATTTCATTCTATTGTAATAGGCATTGTTAAGAGCGTGGCTGTAGTCACAGAAAATATAGCAAAACCTATGATAAGAACAATCATGCGTAATTTTCTAGAAGAAAATTTGTCCATTACAGCACCAATAAAAAGCACTGAAGCGTAGATAACAGTCAACATCACATAATTATCTGAATTATGGTTTGCCTGTTGTGCTTCTTCAAGTTTTGATTCGCTCAGATCGGCAAACTGCTTTATTTCTTCAGCATATTGCCGTTTGTATTCTGGCATAACAAATGGATGTGGGGGTGCGTCTGGATTCTCAAAAGGATTCGTTTCTAGCCAAGATTCAACTGTAGTCTTCAATTCTGGACGAAATCTTTCATAATAAAATTCGCTGAGATTTGTGTCATTGTTATGAAGGGCGTTAACATACTGCATGAACATTAAGGCATCCATGGAAACGTACTGTCCTTGTTGAACAACCAACATCGAGTATTGTCGGCCAGCTGAAGTTGAATCACGCAGTAGAAAAGTCTGAATGCCGCCCCATAATGTGGACTGGTAGGCACTCCAAGCAGTAGCAACTATAATCATTCCAAGTAGAATTGCGGTTAACGTCTCAAACCTGTGATCAATTGGTTTTGTCTGGTAGCTCACTACAATCTCCTATTTCACTTCTTCATCAGTTTCACCATCATGCACTTACACATAGGATTTCATTAAAGCAGATTTACAAGTTAGAACAATATTTTTAGCTTCCCATCGGATCCGCGGAATGTTTTTACGTATTGGAACTAGTGATTGAAATCTATATCAAAGAGAGATATTGATTGGGGCTATTGGCATTGTCAAAAACAGAACTATAGTAGTGGCAGAAAATACTATGGCTCCCATTACAAGAAATATCATTTGCATTTTTCTTGAGGCAAAAACTCTACCAATTCCCTCAAGAAAAGAAACGCTGGCATACATGGATGCAAAGAAAACATAGTTTGACGCAATAGCACTCATCTTACTAGCATTCTGAGATTTTTCATCGACTAGTTGTAAAAAGCTGTTAACCTTGTCTGAATCCAATGTCTGTAGATATTGAGGCATGTCAAATGGCGTTGGCGTTGCCGTGGCATTGTTAAAAGGATCAGTCCTTATCCATGCATCAAAGGCAGCCTTCAGTTCAGGTCTAAAACTATTCTTGTAATGATCAGCTAGTTTTTGATCATGATTAGATACTGCATCAACATATCCAGTAAATGCTATTACATCAATTACGGTGGATTGTCTTTCTTTTAATTCCGCAGTTGTAAACTCTCGGTGTGCAGTATTTGCCTCTTTTAATTCAAATGTCAGTGCACTGCTCCATAGCTCGTGCTGATAACCGCACCAAGCTGATACCACCACTACCAATCCAAGTATGGTGGCATATGCAAGATCCATCCTGTCTATGCGGCTTTTATTCTCTGATAACACCGTTACCAGTGTTTCAAAAGCATATTTAGAGTTAAGAGTTGCTAAATTGTACTGTACGCTGAACGTAAAAAACTTGGATTGCTGCAATTTTTCTTATATGAGTTACCCTAATCCCACGGGTTCGTGCTCAACGTTCAATTAAAAAATGGGAATTAAACTACTCAAAACATGCTAAAAGATCTTTTGTCTGACCTTGT
>JAHEYD010000038.1 GCA_023251795.1 Nitrosotalea sp.
AGATCTTGATTAGCCAATGATAGTAGTACCCTTTTTTCCTCTCCAATCCTATCCTGTTGTTTACAGAAGACTTCCCATGTTTGTAGGACATCTTGTTTAAGATATTCTTGTAGGATTTCTTCTGGTACATCAGGTGTATCTATACCTTTGTCCCAGTATTCAGTCTTTACTACGTCTAACTTGCCGTCGAGACCATAAAACAAAGCAGTAGAGTGAAGGCTAGGGAAAGGTACAGACTGATTGGAAATAATGAACTCAGCCAGTTGGGTATCAAAAACCTTTGTTCCAGACAATACAATCCCGTAACGTACAAGCCAGTGCAAATCAAACTTAAGATTGAAGCCAATAATGCAATCGTGAGCATTTATAATTTCCTGTATTTGTTGAAGAGATTCTCCGTAAGGGAAGTCTTTATATTCTATTGGGAAGTCTTTGTAGGTTCCATCATGTAGTCGTAAACCAACATAACAAAGCTTACCACATTTCGCAAAGGGATTACCTGATGCGAAGGTCGAGGTTTCACAATCTAAGGTTAGGTATTTAGTGGAGGACATGTATGTTTGGCCTCCATGTACCATCCTCTAACTTAGTATAACCAGTAGAGCATGACATTTTCCATTCTAAACAAGCTGCTGTATAGTTTAGGAAGTCTTGTTCCTGCTCTTCTTTTATATCCCTTATGTTAGGTACAGCGAATCGTTGAGACAGATATTGTTCTTCTTGTGGCCCAAAGGCATTACACATTTCTATAAGCCTAGTCTTTACCCTTTCTGAGTAGTGTTTCACTCTCTAATATCTCCTTAAAGTATTGTTGTTTTTGTTCTGGACTAGCATAGAAGAACCATGCTGGAGGTAGAACATTTAGATTGATTGGGGGAAATTCTAAGTCAGGCCATGTTATCTGGATGTTCAATGGGTTCTACCTCTGTCCAAGCAGCAAAATAGTATCGTTCCTTGTCTGGCCCTTTACAATTTCCATACATGCCGTCTATATTTAAGAGTTTGTATACCCATTTAGCATTAGGGGTAAGTGCATTTGGAGGGAGTTTAGGGTCTTCTAATAGCCTAAAGGTTGTGTTTCGTTGTAGGTTATACAGCTTCATATCTAGCAATCTCCGGTTTAATTACACATTCAATTTTCCCATGTCTGAAGTCTGGAATGGAATCATCATCACCAATAAGCTTATTCTTACTGATATTTAAGAATCGTACATCTCCCATACCTTCATCATAGACCTTACCAATACCAAGGATGAAGTCAGCTTCACCTTGTTTGGCTGTATGGCTGCTGTCTACGTGATTCATATTAAGCCATTTAACACCATCACCAGTACCACCAGCTTGACAGATACCAATTACAGGACAGTATTTCTTAGCTAGTTCTCGTGCCCATTGGTAAATCTCTTTCATTTGCAAATCATATCTATCTGAGGTAAAACCTTTGATCTTGTCAATCTGATCTAGGATGATAAGTCCTGGCTGTAGTTCACGACATCGTTCTTCAATGTTATGCCTAGTCATAGCACCATCATCATAGATGTTGATACGACCTCCTGTTTTCTGCATAAATTCTGCTTCACATTGTTCAGGATTAGCTCTCAATTGTTCTAGAGTAATTCCTAGAGAAGCTTGATAACAACGTACATTTACCTTATCACCTCCTTCTTCATTGTTACACCATAGGATAGGTTTATCTGTTTGCTCTGCAAAGTATGATACTTCAGAAGCTAAGAAGGTAGTCTTACCTGTTTCTGGCCTAGCAAATACAAATCCAAAATCTCCTTTACGAAGACTCCCTAGTGATTGGTTAAGCCATGGCAGTCTCCATCGTAGTCCGTTGTCTCCTGACACCGAGAGCAGTAGTTTTGACAAGGACGTTGATACATACAAGTTACCTTGTTCTCTTGTTCGTTCTTGTTCGAACTTGTCGTAGACTTCTTCAAGTGCAGAAAATATTTTCCTGCCTTCAGACACATCAAAAGCAACAATAGCAAGTTCGCCAGCAATACTCCGATTACGATGTTGACGAAGATATTCAACAATTGATTCCTCCTGAGAGTTGTTAGAATCTATTTGATGAAGAAGAGTAGAGAGTAGTCCTCGTTCTACGTCTTTCATCATTGGATACATTGATAATACAGTAGCTTCCAGTTCTGCTAATGTTAAACTAGTGGCTTCTTTATTATTAGTATAATATTTATCTATACCTATAAACAGTTTATATATATCTTTGTAGTTATCTTTAATATATTTTATATTAATATAGTTGTAGTACTTGTTATATACTGCTCTGTTTTGTAGTAGATATTTTAGAATTGCATACTCTACCATTACTGCTCCTCATAATGTTTTAATATTCCTTTTGCAAAAGCTATTAGTTGGTCTTTAGTAGCATTTTGTTTCATTCTGTTGGCTAAGTCAGATATAATTTGTATATTATCTGGTGTATATCCTAAAGAGCTATCTATTCTGTCTATAGATGGATTATATTGTTGTCTTCCTTTTCCTAATATGTAAGTTAAAGGTATATTAAAGATTGGGCAATTTTCAGGTATGATAATATCACTTTTAGTCAAGTTGAAAATAAAACCAGAGCATTTTGCTCTAGATTTTGCTTGACTTAATAGACGAGATTCTCTATTATTATTTACCCAGAGTTTATGAGCTTCTGCGTAATATTCTTTATTTTCGTGGTAGTGTTTTTTAGAGGCTAAAGTAATTTTATCTTTGTTTTGCTTGTAATACTCTTTAGAATATTCTGTTCTATTTCTTTTCAAGGGTAACTCCTTTTATAATGTAATGTATATAAATTTAGGTATACATAATCATTATAGCAAATTCTACCACACTTGTCTACTCCTTTCTACATTATAGTTTTAATATTTGGTTTAGGTGGTGGGTCTGGAGGCTGTGAATTAATGTCTACATAGATTAGGCATAGAACTAGAAGTAGAATCATTTTAGGTTCCAGGGCTACCATAGGGTTTAGGTTTAGGGGACTCACAAGTAAGATGTTCAATGTATTTGTATTGTCCATAGTTATATGCTAAAGAAGCCATAAAAAGACCACTAAGAATTACTGCGAAGAAAGTTTTTAATATCTTCAGTAGAATACTCTTTGGGGTCGAGTGGGGTGATGATTGGCAGCAGGTCATATCCGTATTGTCTCCATTTTTTACATTGTTGAGTAGAAGATAGTTGTTTGTCTTTATCTAACCATAATCTATATGAATCATATCCTTGTGGAATACTATTAAGAAAAGTACCAAACAAAGGCATAGCAGAGCATATTCTAGCTACTTTAACAGCACTTAATACATCTTCAGTAAATACAAGAGGAGAACCAGTTCCATAGATTTTAGTGAACTTAGATTTCTCTCCTTGTATTATATATTTACTACCTTTACCTGAGAAGTTACGTGAGAGAGAGCCTATGATAGTAGTACCATCCTCCCCATATTGAGGGAACACTAGATGTTGTTTATTATTATCCCATATAATTCCTAGGTTGTCAATCTCTTCATTAGTTATTCCGTATTTCTTGAGGTATTTTGTTGTGTTACTGGGTAGATATACCTTGGTATAATCTAGTAGTTTAGTCGATCCCTGTAGCCTCTGAGCCGATCCCTTATTTGCTCGTCGGATAGATGATATAGTTGTCGAATGCGGGATGTATAGTAAGCATCCAAAGCAGTAGCTGTGTCCATCTGAGTAGGTAGCAAGGTTGTTTCTGCTCTTACATCTTGGGCAGGGTTGATGGGAGATGAAGTTGCTTTGGCTTTCATTTTGAGTTCCCATTTTGTATCCAATTCTTTAATTTTTCTAATTATTCGTTCTTCTTGTGTTAGTGGTTTACCATAGAGTTTCTCTATTTGTTGTTGTATTTTTAGAGGTATTTCTTCTGTGTATGGTGTTATATAGTGTCCACATATATCCAAATCTGACATACCAGTTTCTCTACTCGTATCTAAATAGAACCAACGTACTTTGCTACTGTTTGTGTGTACTACTCCGATAATGTTTTCGTTAAAGGTGTGTTTTACAATGTCTCCGTCTTTATACATATTAATAGTCCTCAATATCTTCTTTAGATAAACTAGAAGCGGATTCTGTTTTAGAAAAAGATACAGCAGAGATATCAGATTCTTTAATACATTCTCCACACATGTCCAAGAATTGACCAGAGATAGTACCCCGTAGTGTAGCTTCGTAGTCAGTTAGTTCACAGTTGCAAGCAAAGCACCGCATGGTTTATTTCCTTTCTTGATTTGTGAGTTAGCCCATTTAGTGTCTAAGCTACGGATTTTACGAATAAGTTTTGATTCTTTTGAGTTGAGTAAAAATTCTTTTAGGTTTGGGGCTAGGTTGCTTTCTATTTTATTAAAATCAAAAATGGTATTTTCTTTATTCTCTCCCCATAGAATACAATTTGATGGGGTACGTTTCTCTTTTCCATATACAGAAGTGTGAATGTGGTAGCCTGAAGATACAGTATACCAGTCCACATGAAATTCGGTAGAAGTTGCTTTTTTCACTACTCCAAAATAATCATTGGGAGTATAACTTTTATGATATACACAAGTTCCTACTTCAGTCATATTTTCTTCTAGATTAGTGTTACTCATTACAGATTCTCCTTATAGCTTCTGTGTATTTATTTAGAGTTGTTCCTGTAAGACCAGGAGCTGTGTTTATTTCAAATACAAAAGCAGTTCCTGTATCTCTTTCAGTGCATATATCAACAGCGCCGAAGTCTAGACCAAGAACATTTACAGCTTTAATAGATTGTTCAGCCACATTATCAGGAAGATTAACAGATTCCCTAGTGTATACCCAACCATTAGCATGATTACGAATGCCTGCAATTCCTCCTTCAAATCCTTCACGTTTCTTTTTTTGTTGATAATCAATAATCTCTCCTTGAAATACATGAACACGATATTCTTTACTTTTGCGAATAGCTTTTGTATACAAGGGGCATTTAAAGGGGGTACAGATTGTTTCACTGTCAAATATAATGATATCATTTCCAGAATGACTTGTCAAGGATTGTCTTCCAAATACCTTGAAACCTTCATCAATCCATTGTTGAGCTACTTCTGTTTCTGTTGTGAAATCAGGGATGGATACTTCTCCAGATAATTGTAGAAATGTTTTATATTTGTTGCAGGCAGTATGAACTGCGTGAATATCATTGAGATGTACCGCCCATTCAACAGGAGAGTTATACCAATTTGGAATAGTAGAGTTTCCCCAGTTAATGATTACGTGATTCCTTTTAGGCTTATAGTTACGGTCAGGATATACACGACGACAACCAAGGGATTGTGATAGTAGTCGCCCACTCTCACTTCCCATTTTATATGGATACAGTATTGGTTTTAGCATTTTGTTTTTCTTTCCATTCTTGGTCTAATTCAAAAGCTTTTTTACAAACTTTATAAATAGTTTCTGATTCTGTTTTTAGTTTCTTTCTGAAAGGATAAGGCTCATAGATTTTAAATTCAGTATTATGAAGGTTTATAAGTCTGTTTTTATATGGAGCATTATCATAACAATAATATCCTCCGTTCTCGTAATATTCTTCTTCTATCCAAGATGCATCGTAGTTTGTTAAGAACTCATGTGCCCAATTGTTTTCTTCAAGAATAGTAATTTCTTCATCTAAAGCTATCCAAGCATCGTAGTTATTTTGCTGTAAAATAATTCCTGTTTTACCTTTTAGTTTTCTGGATAAACAGATTATTTTAAGAGGTTTACTCATGTTAAAACTCTTGTTTAATAAATTTTGAGAGTTCTTTGTAAGTGCTAGTATTTTTATTTACAAAGTGTAGGAAGTGATCGAATGTATTTTCTTTTACTCCACTGTTACATGGTTGTACATATTCCGAAAGAGCAGATACAAATTCCATGTTTTTCATAAATGTAGGAAAATCTTTTGGTGTTCTGAAGATACGGATTTCAGATGTTTCTGCATTTTGCAGATTGATTCCTTGATACCTATCTGATTGAGCTGTTCCCCTATGTAATGAAGTAATAGAATGATTAGTTCCTAGTTTTGAGTAGGTGTTTGCTTCCCTACCAGCAATTTTTTGTAGCGCTTTTTGGTTTTCTTTGTTCTGGATAAAAGAAATTAATTTTCCAAGAGCAAGAGCAGACATTTTACTTTTGTCAATGTGTACATGCATTCCACAAGAAGGCAATACTTGTAGTCTTTTTTCTAACAGAGGTTCATCAAACATTTTTTTAAATTCGCCTTCGTGGATATCCAAAGACGCTGGTCTTGTACAGATTTCAATTCCATTAGTCAAAGAACCGTCTCGTTTAAAAATAGCATGATTCTTTAAATTTTTATGCAATAGAAACAATGTTTCTTTTAATGAAGAATTTTTAATTAATTCATATTCTAATTCAACTCCAAGTAAACGTGATGGATATTTTCCTTTAGTGTAAACTGCAAAAGAAAAGGAATCTGTGGCTTTTGTTGAATATCCTGACAGTACTTTTGGAAAGTTTCCTGCACATTCAATACAAATACCAAAGATTATATTTTCGTTTAGTTCTAGTTTTCCACAAGATGAACATACTGTATAATATTTATTCAAAAGAAAGAGTTCTCCTTTTGATACTTTTACGTCTTCTCCTTTTATAGTTATTGTATTGTTTTTAATAGTAGTATTTGTGATGTATAAAGTTTCTCCATAGTGATTGGTTGCCAAATCAGCTAGTAGAGAGGTACAAACAGTAATAGATGATTCAGGAAGTTTTTGACGTTCTACATTTCCTTGTTCTTTTACGATTAATACATTTTTAAAGCTTCCTTTATATTCTCCCTTTTCGGTGAAGAAAAAGGAGAATTGTTGTTTTCGTTCTTCTGTGAGATCTTCCCAGATTTCAGTTATTTCTTTTGCAATAAGTTTAATAGAAGGAAATTCTTTATGTTGATTTTTTAAATGATTGTAAGCATCATCCAAGAAAATAGAACGGATTTTCCCATTTTTAAAATAAGCTGGTTGTTTATTATGTTTATAGTAAAGATAGTCAATGAGTGCTTGTGAAGAATAATAAATAAAAATTTCTTCTCTGAGATTAGGAAAGTTTTCAGCTAGTATATTTTTTGCTTCAGGAGTTCCTTTAGGACTAGCAGAGGAATATTGTTTAGGGTTAAACAGTAGTGTTGGGTTATTTTTGTAAGTATACCAATACCCTTGTTCGTTTAATGTTAGTACTCCAGAAGATACTAGATTGTCTAGTTGTTTATTTGTTGAGATAATCATATGATTTCCTTATCAAGAAATGTTATTGTAAAGGTGTGATAGTAGTTAAAGATACTTCTTCAATAATGTCCAGAGCATAGGGGTAAAGATTTGTTACTGCTCCGATATTATTATAGAAATCTATATCCAGTGTACGGTCTGCATATACTCGTTCAACTTCTCCAATAGTTCCTTTTGGAATAGTTCCTAGTACATGATTAATGTCACAGTTGGTACGAACTAAAGTTCCAAAAGAGAAACTCCCATTTCCATAAATTTGAGCTATTTCTGATACTTCTTCTCTCTGATATGGTTTGTTATTAAGTTCTTTCCATTTTGGTTTTCCTTGATATGGAATAGGTTTTGGATATTTTTGAACAGGAGGTTTATAAGGTTGCCAACTTGTGTTACTGAACCAGATACCTTCTTTACTTCGGTTTCCAAGGTCTTCGTTATAAATCAAGAAGTCTTTTTGTCCTTTGATAAAGAAACAGAGTTTACTATATCCAATAAAAGAGCTAATTAGGTTTTTGAAGACATCAGTATTTAGTGCTTTTTTACCGTATTTCTGCACAATTGGTTGCAGATATTGTGAGTTAAATACACGAGTATCACTTTCCTTTCCGTTTGCTGTTACTTTTGTAATGATTCCATTATGAATGAAAACTATGTTTTCAGTTACTTGGAAAGGATGACAATTCTCTTCATCTGTATCTCCGTGAGTACGGATACGGAAATGGATCAGTGTTTTTTGATATTCATATGGTTTGTAAGCTTCATAGAAAGCTTCGTAGGTGAAATATCCTTTTTTAATTACTAGTTTTCCATCAATTTCTACACAGAAACCAGCACCATCAGGATTAGAATCAAAGCATTGCTTTAATACTGTTTCGTTTATAGCTAGTCCTTCTTGTTTAGCGATTGCTATGCACATATTTTGTTTCCCTTTTTAATTTGAGCTTGTTTGAATTTGTTTTCCATTTCTATTGCTTTTTTACAAATACGTTCTTGTAAAGTCAATTGTTTTTCAGGTTGATACTCTTGAAACCATTCTTCAAGATATATCCATATTTCCCCGTTAGGAAGTTGTACTTTCCATGCGTTTTGGAAGGCCGATTCTCTTTTTATTAGAGTTCCTGTTTCTTCTATTGCATTTTGCATGTTGTAGTTCCGTCCAGGGCTTTCGTATGCCACCACTTCGAAAGTATTCTCAATAATTGTGCCTTTTCTTAGAATAACTTTATCTCCAACTTTATATTGTGACATTATTTCTCCAGTATAAGTTTGATTTGAAGAGATTGTATTTGAGAAAAGGTAAGTTTTGTTGTAGCTTTACCAACAAAAGAGATACATTTTTCCCCTTTAGCAGGATGTTTGTTGAAGTATACACGAGCATGGTTATGCCAACCGTCTCCAGTGAATACATCGTAAAGGTTTGTATGTTTTACACGAAGGATTTTCATATTAAATAGTAATTGATAGGGCAACATTGCCCCATAGCCAACTATGATAGTAGTAACTTTCTTAATTGGCTATAAGAAGTGTCGTTTTATTTTATTTTATTTGATCTCTTTTAGTGCTTTGACACAGGCTGATTTAATTCTAGTGGATGATTTAATATATGCGTGTGGGCAAACTTCATTTATTGTTAAGGCGTTAGCATCTTCTATTAACAATTCAACCATCACAGTCTTTGGTTTTGGTGGATTCCAGGACATTTTTCCCCATACACGTTTGGCAAAGGTGACGTGTGGCACGACTGTTATTTGAAGTCCCTCTAAATACAAAATATTTCCCCTAAATACTGGCTTGCTTTCAACAATAGCGAGTGCGAATTCATATCTGTCTAAAGGATACGTAAAAGCCCAATTGCGACATGACCCCACGTATCCCTTAAGTTTCACACACTCCTACCACTCCAAATCCGTACCTTCAACCAACCGCATCATCTTAGCCTGAACCTCCAACTTTTCGTAGTTTTTCATATTAATTCCTTTATTTTATAAAATTGATTAGTGGTTAAATGACTATATTACTAAATTCTCTGCGGACGGCACGCACGCGGAGCTTGCGGCTCTCGTCGTGGCCACTCTGGTCGCCGTAGCGGAAATTCTGAAACCAGGCGTAGTATGAATTGCCGGCGTGCTGCGTATTCGACCAGTACGCGTCTTTCTTGAATTCTTCTGGCATGTGCACCAGGAACATGGCTTGTTCAATGCGGTCTGGCAGATCTCCGCCGAGATTCTTGGCGAATGCCATTCCTGAATCCCAGCTTGGCACCTCTTCGTCTCCAGGCAGCAAAAAAGTGTGGCGTACTTGTCCGCTCGGTTCGATGATCGAACACAGATAGCGTTCGCCAGACCGTGCCGCAGGGACAGCAAAGGATGAAGTGCTAGGCTTGTCGAGTTGTCTTTCAAACCAAGCACGAAAAAGTTCAGAGGTATCTACGGTAATTTTAGCTCCATTGATTTCAAGCGTTGTTGTTGATGTCATCATGTTCTCCTAATAAATGAATAACTGAATGGTTAAATGGGCTGTCTGCGGACGGCACGCATCAATCCAGCCTTGTAGTTGAGCCTTTGAAAAACAATCCTGCGCATACCACTCCGCTGACATTTTGTCCTGTTGGCCCAGTTGCAATAAATTTATCGTGATACCAATCACCCTTTGCGCAGTTGAAAAAATCATATCCCTGCATTTGAATGTTGTTGTATCCCTGTTTTTCAAGCACATTCTTCGCGTGTTCTGGTTGCGTACACCCGGCGCATAACACGGCGGTCAACAAGGACAGGCCGATAAGTGATTTCTTTTCAAAGTTATTTGTTTTCATAGTTCATTGCACGAAAAAGTATGGTTTCCATTTTAGTTTTCCCATTGTTGTAAAGTATTATAGTCAATACCACATTCTTCTGCAATAGCTTTAGCTACAGAAAGACCATAGGTATTAATTAACCTGATAAAATAGTCCTTTGTCATTGTAATCACCATAAGAATAATTGTAGTTGTTTCTCTTGCAAAGGGAAGAGATATACCTGTCGTTTCTCGAATAAGCATTCAAGGTATGCTTTAATCCATTGAATATTGTACATATGTCCTCTTGTTTAGTGTGAACCTACGCACCGCCCCCGCGAATGCGGGCGGTGTGGAGGGAGGTTATAGAGTATTGTATTCAGTATCTTCTGTGATTGGAGCTTCTTGAAAATGGAATTCATGGTCAATTTCTTCATCATTTTCGTTTGCAACTACTGATTGTTCAAAGTAGGGTTCTGAACGACAAGCCTCAATATAAGCAATATCTTCTTCAGTTAGTTGCACATCAGACAGGTAATCCAAGAAGAATTGAGTAGGCTCATAACGGATAACCTTTACTTGTTTCTCCATTTCCACCAATTCTATGTTTGACATATCTCCTTCAAACATTCTCCAACCTTTTTCAAAAGCAATGTCACTAAGTCCTTCTGAAGCTGGTAATGCAATGAATTCAGATACTTGTTGATTATAGATGATTGCAAACATGATATTTTCCTAGAAGATGTATTGATGAAAAATAGTGGCAATAATCATAAATCCCATTAATACTCCACCAAGTATACATAGGATATTGTTAAATAATTCAGACATAGTGTTCTCCTTAAGAGTAAGATACTCTCAATAGCCCTTATTTCTAAGGGCTATCAAGTAAAGTAGTGCTGAATTCAGGTGTTAGCTACCTCAAGCAATACATCTCCATGACATGCTTTTGGTGCACAGAAACAAATCAAATCTTTTCCTGCTAATTCACGTTTTGCTTCTTCTATTAATTGCGGCTGAGACAGTAGCCATTCCTTGTATTTTGCAACTACAAGCTCACGAGTATTGTGTCCGTTCATAGGGAATGGATTGCCCCATTTACTGGGCCTGCCTATATAAACTGCATTTTTCGGCATCCCGTCTACATATTTGTTTAATACTTTTGGCATTATGTTTTCTCCTAATTGAGAAATAACTGAATGGTTAAATGAGTTGTTGTTGCTTATTGTGCTGCAGTAGCGTTGTGTACTGCTGTGTCAATTGCTTGTTGAGCTTCGTTAGCAGGATGTTCTGCTGCTCGTGCTGCTGAAGCTGCTTTGTACTTAGCTTTGTATACTTGTAGGTCGTTGACAATACCTTGCAACTCAGCTCCAAGTGGGTTGTTGAATCTTTGCAGTGACCAGAGAGCGTCTTTCAATAAACCCTCTGCAAGAACAATCTTGAGACCTGCTGCTACATCTCGTGTTGTTGCGTTAAACTGTTTGAAATCGAAGTTGTTGTTAGCCATGATAATTCTCCTGTTGTAATGGAGGGACGACGCCCCTCTCATGGATTCTTTACCGGAAAGCGTCCCGTAGCGTAGCGGAGGGTCGGAGCGGCAGGGCGACATGCCAGAAGCGACCCGAAGGGGCGAAGACGGGAGGGATACCGGAGGCGTAGCCGAGGATATGCTCACGGCTGAGAGCGTATGGCATTAGACGTGCTTAGCGGAGAAGCTTGGAGGTAAACATGAGGGGCGGAGTTCCGTAATAACAGGTGAGTTGTCATACAATAACTTTGGTTTCAGTTTAATGACACTAGATGTAGTTAGGATAAGATGGTTCTTGTTGAGGTAATCTTTATTCTCTGAGGCCTGTAATGATACAACAATTGGTGATGAAATGAAGATAGATTAGACTTGCATTATTGTCTAATAATGTGGGAAGATAAAGTGGGATAAGTGTATGATTATAGAGGTAGGGATAAAACACCTCCTCTATCTACACAGAACGAACGTTTTCTCTCTAATATTAGCAGTAGTTACAGATAGTTAGATGAAGATAGGGTGAGATAACAGAAGATAGAAGAAGATAGTACAGTAAGATAATATACCTCTACCTCTATTACTCTTACGGGTATATACATCAGGCATCAGTTCAGAGGGGGTAGGGGAAAGTTAGAATGTTTGGTTATTTATGAGAGGCACTAAACTATATTTTATACATTTTTTCCATGTTTAGGCTTTCAACCATGAAGAGGGGTTAGACTATTATAGTGGAATATTGTTTAAACGTGTTTTAAGGTACCTAGAATCGATTTAGGACAGTATGGTAATACCTACACCTCATTTATATATTTTTATAGCTTCTAGATAGGTTATTTTAATATTTTTAATCTTGGCTCGGTTGTACTTCGTACACCCTTCGCATGCACTAATAGCTATATACTATATACCAGCCCTTATAGGGCTGGTTCCTTGTCGCCGGTATCGAACGTGAACTTGGCGCCGTCGGTTCGGTGGGCGTCGGAATTCCGGGCACGATCTCGCCGGCGACCGGCTTGGTCAAGAACGCCAATTCGGTCTGGTTGCTTGGCCAGAAGCTGGACAAGGATCTCGAGGCCGCGCTCGGACGATCGGTGCGCCTGGCGAACGACGCCGACTGCTTCGCGCTTTCGGAAGCCATCGACGGCGCGGGCGAAGGGGCGCACAGCGTCTTCGGCGTCATTCTTGGCACCGGCGTCGGGGGCGGCTTGGTCTACGAGCGAAATCTGATCACCGGCCCGAACGGAATCGCCGGCGAATGGGGCCATAATCCCCTTCCCTGGCCGCGCATCTGGCCCTACGAGGACGAACGTCCCGGCCCGGCGTGTTACCGCGGTCGCGCGGGTTGCATCGAAACCTTTCTCTCCGAGCCTGGA